>JABFSB010000269.1 GCA_013140875.1 Acidobacteriota bacterium | reverse complement strand
CCGCTTCTGCAGGCTGAACTGCGCCGCATGGTAATACGACTTACCATCATTAACCGTCGTCGTGATGTCGCCAAACATGGGCAGGGGACGGAGGAACGTCGACCGACCCAGCGTCGCCGCTGTGAAATGGTTGGTTCCTTCAAAACCCGCCAGATTTCGGAACGGGTTGGCCTGAGCAAGGCCGAGGGCCGTTCCGCGAGCTGTCATTTCAGCCGCTGTCGGGTTTCCGCTCAAGAAATATTGGCCGGGAACGGCATTAATATTTTTCGCGATCTCGATATCGTAGCCGTAGTTACCAACATAGGTCGCCTCGCCGACAAAACCCCAGCCCAAATCACGCTGGACGCCGATCTGCCAGCGAGCCTGTTTTGAAACACGCGGATCTTGATTAAAGAACGATATTGCTCCGCCAAGTCCGGTCTGCTTACCCTGCAGATTTCCGACCGGCTCTAACACGCCGACCGTCGGGAATAGAGCGATCGCCTGGGGAATTACCGCCGATGTCGTATCGCTCGGGTTACCATTTACGCGAGTAGTGGCGAAAGCAGTCGTTCGCGAATATCCCGGCTGGATAACATCGCCACGGCGTTCGCCCAGGAAACCAGCGAATACGCCTACGCCCGCTCGAATTGCCGTTTTGTCATTAAGCTGGTAGGCGATGCCGAACCGGGGAAGAAAGACGTTCTTCGGTGTATTGTAAACACCGCTCCCGCCGTCCTTTCCGGCAAACAGCAGCCCACCGCTAAGGTTGATCGAAGTGATCGCATTGCCGTTGAGATCCGTAACGGGAGTTGCGGCAATTCTCGTCCGAACGGTGTCGCTGAAGGGCTGAGCATAACTGGTGTCAAAACCGGTAATACTCTTGTCATTACGTTCGACAAGCGGCGTTTCGATCTCGTAGCGCAGACCCAGGTTGAGTGTTAGCTTGGTATTCACCTTCCAGTCGTCCTGGAAGAACAAGCCGTACGTCTTGGAATACTCAGAATAGTCAGCACGGCGAACTATCTGCTGCGTGCTCGGCAAACCAAGCAAAAATGCGGCATAGCTCTGCAGGCCCAAATAGTCGACGGTCGAATTGTTGGCCGTGCTTGTTGACAGTCGCGTGTAGGTGTTATCAAAGATAAACTGTCCTGTCTGGTCGTTGCTTGCGAAACTGTCGTCTTCGCGATAGATACGCAGTTCGCCGCCGAACTTCATTGCGTGTGAGCCCCAGATCTTATTCAGGACCGCGTTGTACGACTGTGTATCAACCGGACGAAATTCATTGGACATTCCGTTGCCGAGCGGTCCGTTGCTGAAATCGAAACGCGGGAACCGCCGAATATCGACGGGCACTTTGGAGTTGTACGTTGCTCCCGCCGTCGCTCCCCACAACTGTGTCAGGTCGAATCCTTGAGCGTCGACTTCCTGGTCCTGCCCGCGAATAAACCGGTTATATCCGAACCGCAGATTCAGGAATGTGGTCGAATTGAAAGTGTGAACGTCATCGATTACACCCTGGCGAGCTTTGAACAGAAAGTTCACTCCGGAATAGGCATTGCTTGTGTAGTCGTTGTAAATGCTAAACCGGTTATAGTAACTTCCCCGGACAAACAGATGGTTGTTCTGGCCGATATTCTGATCCATCCTTAACGTGTAGTTGTCGTACGGCTTGGTCTGTTCAGTCAATGATGAGTCGAATATGTTTCCCGTAAGGCCGCTGCCTTTTGGCTTAGCCCAGTAACTCAGTACAGCTTTGGCGACCGGGCTGATCCGGGCATCGGGTATGATGCCGCCTGCAAAAGGCTGTCCGCAGAAGGCGCCGACGGGGCAGCCGTTACCGGGGTTCGTGGTAGTCATTGTACCGGCCACGCGAGTCGTCGGATCATAGATGTTACTCAGGCAATTTGTTGTTACGGTTGCCGAACACAGAAATTGTGAAAAATTTCCGGCGGTTAAAGCCGGGGTCGGGACCCACGCTCCGGCACCGGCATCGAACCTTGGTCTCGAATCCCTTATACCTTCATAGGAAAATAGGAAGAAGGTCTTGTTTTTGCCGTTATAGAGCCACGGTATCCTGACCGGACCGCTGATGTAGCCGCCAAACCTGTCCGATTTGGTCTCCGGCCGCACTTGCCCCCGGGCTTTTCCAAAAGCGTCGACAGCTGCCCAGCTTCCCGGCTCGGCAAAGTAGTACGCCGAACCATTCAGGCTATTCTTACCTGACTTGATACTGATACTCGTCACGCCGCCCTCGGTGTTGCCGAACTGTGAGTCGAAAGTCGCGGTTTGGACCTTGAATTCCTGCACGATATCCGACGGTGGAACATAGGATGCGATCACCTCGTTGCCATTCGCCGTCGCAGTGCTCGGAGCTCCGTCGATAGTTAGGTCGCTGCGGTTGCCGCGCGTTCCGTCAATCGCGTATCCGACGATGTGAGTCGGTTCGAACGGACGGTCAAGCCGCTGCGAGCCGGTATGCGTTACGCCGGGAGCCAACCCGATGAGCTTGTAAGGGTCGCCGTGAATAAGCGGCAGGTCTTCGAGGCGTCTTGAGTCGATAACAAGTCCCAGCGAAGCGTTTTCGGTGTTGATCGCGGGAACATCGGCGGTCACGTTGACCGTCTCTTCGGCACCACCGATCTCTAGCGGAATACTTACCTGTACTTGCGCGCTGATTTCAACCGTGATGTTGTCGCGGATCGATTTTTTGAATCCCTGGGCCTCGACGACCACCTGATAAACGCCCGGCGTCAGGAACGTCGCCCGATAGATTCCTTCGCTGTTTGTGGTAAAGGTTTTTGTAATTCCGCGCGAAGGGTCGATGACCAAAACGGTCGCACTCGCAACCGTCTGCCCGTTCGGATCGGTGATCGTGCCGGAAATCGTTCCGCGCGTATCCTGAGCGATAACTGAACCGCCGACAAATAAAATCATCAATATAGATGTCAATACCGCACCGAAGCGGACCGATCTGGATCTGGTTGAACTCATTTTATCTCCTTTCCGCAACCCACATTTAACACATTGTGGGTCCGTATTTAATGATCAGACTTGAACAGGAAAGGAATCCCGTTCCAATAATTGCGATTTAACCCTCGAAGAGCCTCGGAAAGTTCAAAACTGTTCCTTCCGGTAAAGCGGTTATCCGTGGTTTCCGGTTTCGGTCGTGCAAAACCCCGATGACCCGGCAATTGTTCTCAATTGGTAATATCTTTTACTTAGCGATTTGTCGATTGGTAAAATATCATCATTCCAACGGCCATGTCCAGAGAAAATGAGCGATTTTTCTTTTTTTTGCAAAAAAGTTCGAAATATTGAGCTAAAACGGGCTTTTTAATTGAAAAATAGCCCGATTTTCGGAAACAGCAGGCTTCTCAAATCGCACACTTCGGCTCTTGTAAGGCAAATATGTTTAGCCAATTTGATGTATTGGTATAACCAATTAACATTTATTGGATTGCCGCCGCTTTAAAATTATTTCATCATAATCAGTCGCACCGGTCCGATTAGGCCGGATGGCAGTGAACCGATCTTATCCATATCCTGGGGTTGAAATCTTTCGCCGTAACGCAGATTCAACAACTTATAATCCGGCAGTTTTCGTCCCGCCATATAATTTAGAGCAGTGTTCGCGACCATGATCTTTATTTCGTTGGTGCCTGGCTTCAGCAAGCTTCCGATCTCGAGCGAATACGGCGGACACCAAACCGACCCGGCACGATTTCCGTTAACGTAAACTACCGCGGCTTCGCGAACCGGCGGATCGAGCCAGGCACGCATTCCGTTTCTCATCGCCTGAACCTCAAGCGGTTTACCTTCGCCAAAGTCGAGCATGATCGACTTTGTTTGCCGCTGTGCGGCGGCCGGAATTTCAAGGGTTTTAATATACTCGGCAACACCTGAATAAAGCCGGCGTGACTCATCTTCGGTCCACGAAATGAGTTTATCGACCTTTACTGGCTGAGAGTCTTTGAACGCCAGCGACCAGCCCGAACTCAGATCGAGAATTCGCCCTTCGGTCGAGGGAGCGTTGAAAGCATTCGTCGCGGGGCCGTTCGAAATCACGACTACATTCGATCCGTAAGGCTCGAAATCGAGGGCAACCGTCGTCGAGTTTCCCACGGTCTGCGAAGAAATCACATCGATCTTTCCGGTCAACGCGTTCAGCACCTCAACCCGTTTCCCTGACGCACGAAAAGTAACTTTTACGCTGCGTCTTTGATTCGACGTGTTCGCTACAAAATAAAGGTCGCCGCCATCTATCTTTCGATGAACAGATCCAAAATCCTCGCCGGACGGCGAAATGGCCGCGTCCGGCTGTACGAGCTGTGCCAGAACCTTCCCGACCTCTTCGTCCGTTCGAACAAACTTTACGTTGGGATAGGTTCCGCCAATCAGCCGTTGTACCGCGGTTTTTAATTCTTCCTGCTGCGCCTGCGTGGCCGAGAAACCGGGAACTACCGACGGAAGTCTTCTGGCAAACACAACCGCACCGCCCGCCTTTGCAAATGACTCGAGTTTCCGCAAACTCTCCAACGGCATCCGCTCGACTCCCGGCACCACGATCGCCCGGTGACGACTCGACCCAAGCACAAGTTCCTTACTCTGAATCGAGCCGATCTCCGTCAATATCGTGTCGTCAAAGAAATCGAGATTGAACCCGCTGGAAATTATCGCGGGCAAGATCGTTTCGCCGACCAGTTCCCTCTCCGCTTCGATCAAATGAACGCGGCCAGCGGTAAAATGCGAATAGGCGTCCGCATTAGGCAGGTAAAACGCTACGTCGTTTCGAGGTTCGCCCTGACGCATCAGAAAACTCATCCGCTGCAAATAACGAGCGAGGTCCGGCATTACGATCCACCACGGATTTCGGTCGGAATACTCGCCTGCGGCATAAAATCGCCATCCCGGATACTCGACTTCAGGCGGCGTGTAGGCCCAGCCGTGGCCGATGAGTTGATTGATTCCCTGCAGAAAATGAACGTCTGCCTCAGCCTTTATATCGAGCGGAGTTGCGCGGAACACCGGCGAATGCAGCCACGTCCATGTTTCCGACGACGTTACCTTCCGCCCGTAAATATGATTCGCCGATGATGCCCAGCGGGCCGCTCGAACTACCTTCCACTGCGCGCCTTCGCCGTCGGAAATGTCGGCCCATTTATTGCTGGAGATCGCGGCCGGCGGCAGCCCGTAGCCCTGAATACGAAACTTCGTGCCGTTCTTCTTTGACCACTCTTGCATCGGCACCATAAACCTCTCATTGAACAGCTCGGTTATGGTCCGGCCCCAGTCGTAGCGGATGTCGGCCGTTGCCGGCCCCAGATCCATTGCCAACGCAGGCAAAAACGGCGTCAGATCGTACCCACGCCGCTTTTGAAATTCTTCAAGAAATCCGTCTGTCCAGTCCTGGTTGTATACTTCCAGGCTGTCGCAAAAAACGGAATAAGGAATCGTTGTTCTATCGAAAGCGGTGAACAACCGGTCTCCGGTCAGCTTTAAATAATTATCGACCGAAGGCCTGTCCAGATGGTTAAGCACATAGCCTTCGGCGCCGAAAGACGGACGCTTTACCTGCATTCCACTTTTTCCGGAAATAAAAAAGAGGACTTCCGCCTCGCCCGTCCTCGGTGTAAGCAGAACGACACCGTCGTTCACCTGTCGAAGTTCGGTCAGATCTTTTACGGTCACGGTGCCCCCGGTCGCGGTGGAAAGAAAAACGGCGAGAAGCTTCTCCGCCGGAATCATCGCCGGGACCGGAACCTGCTTTGTCGAACCTTCGACCTTTACCCGCTCGACGCGAAGTTGCCCCGCGGCCTCGGTTATCGGCGTTTTCGCACCACCGAACGACCAGCCGCTGCCAAGCGTAAGATCGAAACGCATTCCCAGCTCCTTCGATTTAGCGGCCGCGAACCTGAGCATGTCGATGAATTCGTCCGATAAATAAGGAAGGTTCTTAAATCCTGTTTTCGGGTCGTCAGGCAGGAGTGGATAAACCGGCTGCACCTCGACGCCGCCGATTCCGCCGGTCTTCATCGTCCGCAACTCGCGTTCGATCTCGGCCTTTGTCACCGCGGAACCGAACCACCACCAACGCATCATGATCCGAGCATCGTCCGGCGGATTTTCGAACCCTCGACGGACATCGGCAACGCCCTGCGCTCCCGCCTGAGATACGAGACGAAAAGCCAGCAAGAATGCCATGCAGGATTTAAAAAGGACGGTTCCATATCGATTTGTCGGTTTCTGCATTACAGATTCAGGTAAACAACGATCTCAATTGTAAATTGTTAATTGACCAATTGTGAATTGGCAAAAAATCTTTGAGATCGGCCAATTAACAATTGACAATTAATCCAGATGAAAGACCTCGTTCATTTCCAGGCTGACCGGACTGTTGTCAGCGTTTGTCGGCATTATGTCCTTCATATAAACCCACCAGCGTTTGCACACATTGGTCTCGGCGATCACCGCCCAGCGTTCTTCCGATTCGATCTCGGCATAACCGAAAAGCTGGTTGGTTTCGGGCTCGAGATAGATCGAATAGTTTAAAACGCCGTGTTCTTTCAAGGTCGTTTCCAGCTCTTCCCAAATTGGGCAGTGTCGACGCTCGTACTCCGCATGAGCGTCTGGATTAACTTTCATCATGAACGCTTTGCGTATCATCACGGCTTCGATTCGTGAAGCATCTGTACCGAGCTGTCGTTGATCTCAAACTTTTTCATTTTGAGTAGTGTTAGAACTTCCGCACCGGCGAGCAACACAGGGCCGTAACCGTGGGCCGCGAATGGACTGATCGGCCGGTGGTAATAGAACGCCGGATCGAAACCCATGCCTGTTCCGACGCACGTGCCTTCGACCTGGCCTTTTGCGTTTACTTTTGTAGTAATTGCGTTCCATGCGAGCAAAGTCATCGGTGCATAGGTTTTGCCATCTATCCACCCGCGATTTATTCCGTGGGCGTAGGCGTATGTGTAGATCGCCGTGGCCGACGTTTCCAGGTAAGAATCCGGCCGGTCGAGAAGCTGGTGCCAGAAACCACTGCCTGACTGATACGACGCCAGCCCGCGTGCATGATCTCGATAGAGCTGCAAAATCTTCGGCCGATTCGGATGATTTTCAGGAAGGACTTCGAGCAATTCGGCAAGGGCCATAAACGCCCAGCCGTTCGCCCGGGCCCAGCGAAATTCCGGGTGCGTCGGCATCGACTCGACCCAGCCGTGCATGAAAACGCTTTTCTCGCGGTTAAACATCTTGTCGGCGAAGCTCAGGACCTGTTTGGTCGCCTCGTCATAATATTTATTATCGCCGGTCAGCTTGCCCATCTGCGCGATCGCCGGAACGGCCATAAACATATCGTCCAGCCACAGCGTGTTCGGCTGCGGACGGTTTCTGCCGAGAGTGCCGTCTGCCAAACGGTATTGTCCGGTCATGATGTGACTAAGCCCCCGTTCAAAGATCGGTTTGAGATCGGACCTGTTGCTGGCTCGGGCAGCTTTGATCATCGCGGCGGACATTGCCCCGGTATCGTCAAGGGCTCGCGGATTGAGCAGATTCCGGAGCGGCATCCTTCCTTCCCACTCTTCATAGTGGGCCGAGGGTCGCCGGAAAGCGGCGGCGGACTCGGCGATAAATGCGAGGCGCTTGTCGACATAATCGCGATAACGCGGATCGCCGGTCGCTTCACTCGCCAACAGCATTCCCGCGTACGTCACGCCCCATTCATATGAAACGATCCGAAAATCGCCTCGCTGCAATGTCGTGTTCTGATCGATCTTCGTCGCGTCCGTAAAGATCTCGCCAGTTTTTTCATTCTGAAAAGCCGGCGGCGTCACTCCGTTTAAATATCCATGGATCCGAGTGAGAACAGCCGTAACATCTTCCTGCTTTGGAATTCCGTATGGGATCGGATAATCCGGCTTCAATAGATGAAGAGGCGTAGTCGCGTCCGTTTGTGAAAGAACGGTCGAAAACAATACCGCCATTAACAAAATTGCTGAAACAATTTTCATAAAACTCTTTTTAAACTATCAGCTATTCGTTATCCGCTGATCCATTCCGTAACCGCTCCGCATTATGCAATCGTTATGGTCAATCGCGTGACGGACGCCGGTTCGAATTTGTAAACCAATCTGCCGCCCGAACGGACGGACACGTTTTCGTCGCGTGGGACCAGGCCGTTCGGATTTGCAAAACTGTTCTTCGCGTGAATATCGGTTGACGAAAGAACACGCGCCTTTACTCCGGTAATCGTCGCTCCGCCGATGTTGATTTCAGCTTCCCGCGCGTTCTTCGCATCCGGATTCACGGCGGTCAGCGTCACGGTTTTTCCTCTAACGGATGCCGAACCGTTCAGGCCCCAGAAATTGGCGGCGATCTCTTTTCGCTGCGCGTCGACCCTTGTAAAACCGACTCGAGGCGAAACGAACTCGGTCCGAACGGCGGTCGCTCCGGCATGAGGCATGTACATTTCGAAGACGTGATAATTCGGCGTCAGCAGAAACTTGTCTTCATAGGTATGGAACAGCGAATGGATCGTGTTCACCAGTTGGGCCGGATTTGCCATCACGACCTTGTCGGCATGACGCTGGAAGGTGTCGAGATTAAGTCCCGAGATCAAGGCATCGCGCAAGGTTCCGGCATAAGCATATAGGTATGCGGCCGGCATGTCGGCGTCCTGCCAATGCCACGCGCCCCATTCGTCGACGACCAGTTTGACGCGATGCTCGCGGTCGATCTCGCCCATCACCTGCCAGTGCTCGGTGATCAGCGAATCCATGCGGTCGGATCGCGCGATCAGATCGTACCATTCGTTCTCGTTGTATTCGCTCGCGTTCTGCTTGCCGGTCGAGCCGGAATAATAATGCAAGGCCCAGCCGTACATCCGGTTGAGCTGGCCCATGCCCTTCTCGGTCAGTTTTGTGAAGAATCGCCGCGTCCAGCCCGTATCGCCGCCGTTCGGCCCGGCGCCGATCAAGTTTAACTTGACGCCGTACGTCGGCAGCCACGCCGCGAATCTCCGATACTCGGTCGCATATTCTTCGGGCGTAAATTCGCCGCCGCAACCCCACGATTCGTTTCCCACACCCCAGAACGAAACGTTGTGTGGATCGGAACTTCCGTTCG
>JABFSB010000015.1 GCA_013140875.1 Acidobacteriota bacterium | reverse complement strand
CGGTTATTTGGGCGGCGTGGTGATGTTGGTCGTCAATATTTTGACTATTAACAACGCCGAATATTTGGGAATCACAACCGGCACGGCGGCTCGGCTTTCGTTCCTGGCCGCTTCAGCGTGGTGGGGAATTTTCGGCGCGGTGAGTTTTTATTTAATCAAAACAAGACGAGCGGAAAAGAGCGTTCCGCGCGATAAAAATCTTGTCAGCGTGGGTTTCGCCGAGCTTTGGCAAACGCTTAAAGAGCTTCGCAAACTGCGCTACACGATGCTTTTTCTTATCGCGTATCTATTTTACAACGACGGCATTCAAACGGTAATCCTCCAGTCATCGGTTTTTATGTCTTACGAGCTTTTTACCTCGAAAAATTTGCCGCTCGATAATTCCTTTTTGATCACCATTTTTTTGATCGCCCAAATTTCCGCGCTTATCGGAGCGCTTGGCTTCGAGCGCATTGCTCGATTTATCGGAACAAAACAAACGATAATCTTGTCTTTGATAATTTGGTGCGCGATCGTGATTTACGCCTACGGATTTTTTCAGACAAAAACCCAGGCTTATTTCATTGGCGGATTTATCGGAATGGTGCTCGGCAGCGCTCAGGCCCTGTCACGGTCCCTCTATTCGCAGATGATTCCCGTGGGCCGGGAATCTTCTTTCTTCGGACTGTACGAAATTTCCGAAAAAGGAACCTCCTGGATGGGCCAGCTTATGTTCACCATTATAGTCGGGGCTACCGGATCGTTCCGACAGGCTATTCTCGGCCTGATAGTTTTCTTTATTGTCGGCAGTATTATATTGCTGTTCACCGACACAACCCGTGCAATTCACGAAGCCGGAAACCGTACGCCGGAAGAAGCCGGGGCAGTATAGCGAATGCAGAAGCCCGCGCGTTAGCAAGGGCGTAATGAACAACGCTGGATGTTACGCCCCTTGCCGACGCGCAGGCTTCTGCATCGGGAATGTTACGCCCCTTGCCGACGCGCGGGCTTCTGCATCGGGAATGTTACGCCCTTGCTAACGCGCAGGCTTCTGCATCGGAAATATTACGCCCTTGCTGACGCGCGGGCTTCTGCATTGCTGACGCGCGGGCTTCTGCATTGCTGGCGCGCGGGTTTCTGCATCGGAAAATCGCGGCATTTTTGCTGAAGCCACATCTATCTATATAATGACCGTATAAAGAGGCTACTAAACGTGATCGAAAACACAGAAGGAAAGATCGTCACAATATTCGGCGGCTCGAAATGCTCGGCCGATTCGGATGAATATAAGGACGCCCGCGATTTGGGCGGCCGTTTGGCCGAGGCCGGATTCACCATCTGCACCGGCGGATATCTGGGCATTATGGAAGCCGCCTCGCGCGGTGCCCGTGAAAAAGGCGGACGCGTATTCGGCATCGTAATGAATCAGTTCAAGTCCGAACCCAATCGATATTTGACCGACAAGGTCGCGACCGATCATTTTTACGACCGGCTGCAGAATTTGATCACGCGGTCGGTCGGTTTTGTCGCGTTTCGCGGCGGTATGGGAACAGTGACCGAAATTTCGTTAGTTTGGAATAAATTGCAGACCGGCGTGCTCCCGCGACGGCCGCTTGTGCTGGTCGGCGATTGCTGGAAGTCGGTGGTCGACAGCTGGACCGAAAATCTTGTCGTGTCCAATGCGGATGTCGGATTTTTGGATTTTGCATCGAATGCCGAAGAGGCATGCCAGGTCATCACAAAGAAAGCTTAGGAGTTTTTGTTAATGAATTGTCCGAAATGCACCATGCCTCTCGCACCCGATGCTCGATTTTGCGGGTCTTGCGGATTTACCGTGCAGGCCGAGCCGCAGAATGTTCCGGGACAGAATGTTCCGCCTCCAAATTATCAACAACAGCCTCCACCGCCACAATTTCCGGCGGGTGGAGCCTTCCATTTCGATTCGGACGGTCGCGGACAGGGGCGCGGCTATACCTGGGCGATCGAACATCAGGGAGCTTTCGCTCTTGCGATAGTAAATCTCGGCGCCGAACAGGCGATCTCGGCCGAGGCCGGAGCGATGGTTTCGATGTCCGCGAATATCGAGCTTGAATCGAATCTCAAGGGCGGCGTTTTCGGCGCTTTGAAACGTGCGGTCGGCGGTGAATCGGCTTTTGTTTCGACCTTTACTTCGCGGGGCGGACCGGGCGAGGTTACGTTTGCACCGGGAGCACCGGGCGACGTCGCGGGTATCGAAATGAACAATCAAACCTTCATGGTCCAGTCGAGTTCATATCTGGCCGGCGATACGAGTTTGGTTGTCGATACGAAATTCGGAGGTGCCAAATCATTTTTTGGCGGTGAAGGGCTTTTTGTTTTGCAGGTTTCGGGAACGGGTTTGCTGCTCGTTTCTTCATTCGGCTCGATCCACCGCAAAACTCTGCGGCCCGGCGAGAGGTATGTGATCGACACCGGCCATCTGGTCGCGTGGGAAGGCCATATGCAATACAGTTTGCGAAAAGCCGCGAGCGGATTTTTCAAAAGTTTTTTAAGCGGCGAGGGCATGGTCGCGGAATTCAGCGGCCCGGGCGAAGTTTTGATCCAGACGCGCAATCTCGCCGCGTTTGCCGGTTTGCTCAAACCTTTTTTCCCGTCACAGGGCGGCGGAGGAGGCGGCGGGTTTAGTTTTGGCAGCTAAGCAGGACGGTCGCCACTCACTTGGAGCTTATCAGATGAAAGCTCGCGATAATTTCGACGGGGCAGGTTCCGCGGTCGGCTCCGCTGCCGAGATACGTTTAAAGGCCCGGGCTGTTTCCCGCGGCGTTTCTATCGGACAGATAGTTTGCCTTCACGGAATAGGCCGGCAGTTCTATCGCATCGATCTCGATAAAAAACAAATTCCGGCCGAATTAAAGCGGCTTCGCTCGGC
>JABFSB010000516.1 GCA_013140875.1 Acidobacteriota bacterium | reverse complement strand
GGATACCGTCGGCACCCGCACTTATGTTCACACTCCGGCAGCGGAAGCCCTTGGACTCGAGGTCGATCAAACGGATGAGGAATCGATCAAGAAAGCGGCCGAATATGTTGTCGAGCACGAAGACGAATTACCGGCACACTTTATTTCCGCGATGCAGATCAAGTCGATCGATCATGTAAAAGTGCTTGCGGCCGCACAGAAGCATGTCGATAACGCGATCTCGAAAACCTGCAACGGTGCGGCCGACGATACGATCGAATCTGTCGACGAACTCTATCACCTCGCACGAAAACTAGGCTGCAAGGCCGTCAGCTATTACCGCGACGGCAGCCGCGAGGGCCAGGTGTTGAACGCTATGAAAGTAGGGGAGACGGGGAGAAAAGGAGAAAGGGAGATCGAAACTCTTTCAGGCGAAATCGTCTCCCCACCTCCCCAACTCCCTGTCTCCCATTCTCTCCGGACGGAGCGTCCGCGTGAGCTTCAGGGTTCGACGTGGCAGATACCGTTCGAGAATCAGAATTTGTATGTGACAGTTAATCACGACGGCAGCCGTGTACTTGAAGTATTTGTCGCCGGGCCGATAAGCGCCGGCGTCGGCCTGCTTGCATCGAAAATGCTGCGCGGCGGATTCGAGGTACCCGAAGTGTCACGCAGTTTGAACAAAGTTACCGGTACGCATGCCGTGTGGTTCAACAAACGTCTTCTGACATCACCCGAACAGGCCCTGGCCGAATGCCTGATGCTGATCGACCGGCGGTTGAAGAACTTGCCCGAATCTCAACGCGGAGCCATAACCGAACCCGCTGCGTATGACAAAAAGCCCGCGACGGCCAATTTGATCGGTGAATGCCCAGAATGCCGAGGCCAGTTGGAACATGCTTCGGGTTGCGATTTTTGCCGTGACTGCGGCTATTCGAAATGTAAGTGAAACGGTCCGGTTATTAACGCTTTATATCATCGACATTTCGGCAAAAATCTTGACCGGAGAGGCCGATTGGTGCTATTTCTAGTAGTGGGATTGCCTCTTCCGCATACCGATCTTTTCGCTTTAATTCAAGGAGTTTCAATGAACAGGAAGTTTTCATTTGCGTTGGCTCTCGTCGGCCTCATGCTGACAGTGTCCGCGTTTGCCAATGACGGCGAAAATTCGTCGAGGCGTTCCAGACGCGAATCGAAGCGGCTGGTCATCACCGCCAGGCCATGGGGCCCGACACAGGCCGATGTTGACGCGGCGAAACAGCGAGCCGCTTCCAGTGAGGTTGTACGTCGTGAATTGAATGGGTCGAAGTACCGCGAAGTCGGCTTTGAATACCTTGAAGACGGGACCGAGATCAAAGGCCAGGCATCACGGCCGCCGACCAGATTTCGAGTGACTTACTATAATTATTCGACCGATATGGCGCTCTACGTCGAAGGTAACTTTGCCGGGACCGAACCGATATCGGCGCATTGGACAAATGCCGTGCCCGGTGTCGGCGCACCTGAGATAAACGCCGCATACGATCTGATCGCCCAGTTGCCCGAGTTTGCCGCTCGAAAGCAGGCGGGGCAAATCCAATTTTATGAAGCGATGCCGCCGACGACCGTGGTCAACGGCGAACGCCTCTTAAACATAGGAATCTCTAACCCCGGCACCGGTGAAAACGAAATTGTCGGCGTGAGCTTTAAAAATAATAAGATCATCAGATATGAGAACAACGCCCCGCCGACATCGGCGGCACGGCCGGATTCGTGCGGGTTGGCCAACTCCAATCAGGGGAGCACTGCCAATGGCTTGGCCGGGCAAGCGACGATAACCGTCAATGACACCGGCGGAAATACACTGTGGGAGATGCTTGTCGTCCGGCCGTCGGCTTCCTCCGGCCGAAATTTCGAACGGTCGGGACTCGAGATCCGCGACGTTAAGTACAAGGGCAAGCTCGTGCTAAAACGCGGACATGTTCCGATCCTTAATGTACAGTACACGCAATTCTGCGGACCGTACCGTGACTGGCAGTATTCCGAAGGATTTTTCAATGCTCCCGACGCGGGTGCCCAAACGCTTGCGCCCGGGATCAGGCTGCTTGCACCGGGCCAGATTGCTACGACCGCCATCGAATCGAGAAACGATACCGGCAACTATCAGGGCGTCGCCATCTATACGCAGGACGATGGCAGCGGTCCGGAAGTAGTACTTGTTACCGAGATGAATGCCGGTTGGTACCGCTACATTATGGAATGGCGCTTTGCCACGGACGGAACCATCCGCCCGCGCTATGGTTTCGGCTCGGTTGCGGATTCGTGTGTTTGTTTCCAGCGTACGCATCACGTTTATTGGCGGTTCGATTTCGATGTCGTCAACGCCAATAACAAAGTCTTCCTGATGGATCGGGGACGCCGCTATCAGAAGTTGGTCGAAACCGAAGCCGACTTTTTCAAAAAGCCGCAGACCAGCCGAATGCTGATGATACAAAACTCATTGGGCGACGAAGCCTATCAATTGATACCGGGCACCAATGACGGAACGGTCGCAAATGCGAACGGAGCGTTGGTCGATGCATTCGGTGCCGGCGATTTCTGGATCATGCGTTATAAGAGTACGTCGGGTATAACCGGCGAACTGGATGACGACGACGGGCCGTTGTATCCAGGCGCCTATCTGGCGCCGTGGGTGAACGGAGAATCGACCGTCGACCAGGATGTGGTCGTTTGGTACGCCGCCCATCAGGTGCGCGTCGACGACGCCAGTCGTCCCGATGTTCCGCAAGCGATCAGCGGAGCTCACGTCATGGGCCCCGTCCTTCGCCCCGTGCGTTGGTAGAGGAAACCATCTTATATTAGGAATACGCTTTAGTTTGTCTTAGGATTGCAGTAACGGGCATCATGTTCGTTACTGCTTTTCTTTTTTTTGCATCGAAGTAATTGC
>JABFSB010000076.1 GCA_013140875.1 Acidobacteriota bacterium | reverse complement strand
GGCGGTGTTCGTGTGATACGGGCCGACCTGCATCGATCCGAGCTTCGAGAGCGGCACCTCCTCGGCGTCGTCGTGAAAGAGTACGACCTTTAGCGTATCGCCGGGATATTGCGTGCGGATGAGATGTGCGAGTGCGAGCGCGACCTTCTTCGCCGGCGTGAAGCGGTCTTCGCCGTACAGGATCATCGAATGCGAACAGTCGAGCATCACGACCGTCGCACACGACGATCGGTACTCCTGCTGATATACCCACAGGTCGCTGTACTCAAGGTTCATCGGCACGGCGAGGCCTTCGCGGGCGATGGCGGAGATCAGGGTCGACGTGACGTCGAGGTTCATCACGTCGCCGAATTCGTAGGGCTTCGATGAGAGTGACGATTCGACGCCGGTCTCCTGATCGGGCGTTTCGTGCCGGCCCATCGACGATTTGCCCATGCTTCCAAGCAGCTTCTGCAGCGTTTTGTATCCAAGGAAATCAAGCCCTTTCTCGGTTACCTCGAACCTGATGTTCCGCGGCATCGGCTCGCCGATCTCACCCTGCCCTTCGCTGCCCGGCTGCGTGATCGGCTCCGGCGGGATCTCTTTGAGATTCAGGTAACCTTCTTCGACCAGACGCTCGATAAGTTCGTTGATGAGCTGTTCGAGTACCGATCCCTTGAACTTCCCGTCGTTGTCAGCAAGCATCTCGGCGACGTCCTGATCGCTCAGGATCTCCTGGTCAAGAAGCGATTGGAGTATCGCGTTTCGCAGTGCGTCGAGTGAATCGTCCGGCTCGTTTCGCTCCCGCGTCCACCAGTAATCTTCGCTGTATCCCGAGTCGAGCATCTGGTTCGATAAGGCGTCCATCAACCCTCCCAGGTCGATGCCCGACACGTCGAATCCCTTGAATCTTGAATAGCGGATGAACTTCATTTGCAAGATCTGGCGAGCGCCTTTATATTAGGTGCTACCACATTCGGAACCAAGCATTATCTCTCTCCAAAAACTTAGCACATCTCTCTCCGCGCGGAATATTTTTCTGGAGGATGGACTGTTTTTATGAAGAAGTTTTTGATCGTGCTTCTGGCACTGTTTGTATTCACCGTGACGCTTCCGTTGACAGCCGATGCGCAAAGCTGCCGAAGAAGGACGCGCCGCTCCACCGCGTCGCGATCCTACGCCGTTCGCAGCTACACCGCTCAACGTCGCCCGAGCTTCTATCGACGCCATCGAAACCTAATAAATATCGGCATCGCAACCGGTGCAGGCGCCCTCATCGGCGGGCTTGTCGGCGGGCGTCGCGGAGCCGGCTATGGCCTGCTCGGCGGGACCGGTGCAGGTGCTCTTTACACCTACAAAATGAACCCGAAGCGCCGTCGCTACTAGACCCTCTTTTATCGGTTTTATCACCCTCGGCCTTCGGGTTCGAGGGTTTTCGTTTCCGTATATCTCATACCATTTCGTGTTTTCCGTTCAAGGCGATCTTGCGGGTCGTTTTCCTGTAATTGTTGTAGATGCACAATGTTCGCCGTTTGGCACGCCCGTTGATGTATACCTCGGCGAGGAAGGAAATCCTCCAAAAGATTTATTGACCAATAGGGGGAAACGCAATGAAAAAGATCATAACCACATTCATGATGTTCGCCATGATGGCAGTCGCAATCCCGATGCTCTCGAGCACGGCATCCGCTCAGTCCGATTGCTACCGCGATCGGAATGGACGACTCGTCTGTGAAGACGACAGAAACATATATCAGAAGCACCGTAACCTGATCAACATCGGTATCGGTACCGCGGCCGGTGCGATCATCGGCGGCCTCATCGGCGGCAAGAAAGGTGCGTTGATCGGTACTGCGGTCGGCGCGGGTGGATCAGCTTTGTATACCTACAAGCTGAACCCGAAAACCAAGCGGTATGAGAAAGTCTATAACCGCAGCTATAACCGGAATTACCGCCGGTACTAACCAGACCGAACGAGCAAGGGAAGGAAGGGTGACCGTGGTTCGCACCACCGGTCACCCTTACGTCGTCAAGCTTTCTTGTTCAAGTTACAGGGAGATTCTTTGTCCCAAATTCCCTTGTCCCACTGTCCCACACGCACTAAATTTACCTATTTACGCCCATTTTCGGTTTTCAAAGCCCCAAGCCAGAGAAAATGTACCATGCATGGGATATTGCGTCAATACTCAAATCGAGCTTGGCAGATCATTGTTCAATCAACGAAAGAGAAGGGAGCAAACAGCTTACTCTTATTTGTTAGAAACTAGACCGGCATAGTCGACAAAGACATTCGAGAGGCGTTCGGCGGCGGCGGGATCGTTTCGTGAGAGCAGTGTTATCACCGCGTCACGCTCGGCCATGACGCGGTTCAAGCCGATGCGTTCCTGTTCGCTCAAGATCCCGGCATCGCCTTTGTCCATTTCGGCTCGGATCTCTGTGAAGAAGGTGCTTGTGTTCTGCCGGGCGGTTTCGTATTCGCCGCGTCGGGCGTAGATGGTCGCGGCGGTGAGCGTATTCTGGACGCGGCTTCGATGTAGTGCCTTTTCACGAGCGACAAGGTCGGCGGCAAGCTGACGATTTGATAGCCACATCGGGACGAAGCCCAGAAGGAATGCGAGCAACAATAATCCGATCCGGATCAGCCATTTGGTCAACGCGTTCGAACCGCCCGCTGCCCGTACAGTTGTTTCTACTACTTCCTCGTCAGCCATTATCATTCCTCCAACCTTAGTTGTAACCCTCGATATCCGTGAAGTCTTCGTAGATCATCCCGCGGCGGTCACGTTTAGCCTTGGTTACCGACTCGAAGCCGCCTGATTCGTTGCGAGCGATCTTGTTCTGGGCGTACAGCCCTTCGAGCACAAACTCGCATGCGGAAACAAGCTTGGCGTTGTCCGCACGGTTGAAGTCCAGCGGTACGAGCGTCGT
>JABFSB010000338.1 GCA_013140875.1 Acidobacteriota bacterium | reverse complement strand
CAATATGTCTGGGGCTAGTGCGACCCTTTCAGGGTCGGGGGAATCGTCGGGTTCTGCTCATCCCTCTCGCTCCACCCGACGATCCGCAGACTGGATTGTGAAAGGGACCAATCCAATAGCGTCGGGTAACACCCGACGGAACCAGCAACCAACCACGCCGTCCCTGAAAGGGACGCACCGTCTTCATCGAGGTGGCTCCCTTTCCGGGAGCAAACGCGGTCTCCGGCTCCCGTCGTAGGGTTTCGCTCGTTCCTCGCTGCACCCTACGCTATTGACTTTGTCGCTTTCAGCGACGCCTGACTCATTCCGGCGGCGGCTGATGACCAATTCGACAAAGTTCCCGGTCCCCGAAAGGGACTAATCCAATAACGTCGGGTAACACCCGACGAACCAGCCGCCAACCACGCCGTCCCTGAAAGGGACGCACCGCGCGGAACGGTCTTTTTGTGTTTCGCGGCCTAGGTATGTAGTTCGCCAGGTACCGTGAGTTGAACAAGTTCACAATAGTCTCTTATCCGTGGCATTTGGACATTAATTGGCTTCAATTCCCGAGTCGGAATATTGGGTATCCAAAAGAGTCGATACTCAGCCTGAAAAGAGTACCGGAAGTCCTTTGCGGTATACGGATTCAAGTTATTTGTATCGACATTAAACGGATCAAAGTACTTTACTGGACCGGACTTGCGCGTCACGTTTCCAAGTTGTAGCATCCCTGCGTCTAATAAATCCTGACAAAATCGAAGAGGTTCCTTGATGACTAGAAAGCAATCAGCTTCAAAGTCGGAAAGCATCCGTCGATCGTAGATGCCAGCTAAACAATATACGTAAAAATTTGAACTAGCTTCGAATGTAAACTTCAAAGTTCCCGACCCAAACGATTTATCATTGGGATCGTTCGAGATTGATGAAGTCAAGGCAAAAGGCGGTTTTGCGAATCCCGTAATCGTAAGTTCATCGTCTTTTATTGACGGATTTAAGCTTGGGTCCGAATAAACGGTAGCTGGTGCGATTCGTGTAACTCCCGTCTCAAAGAAAGGCTCAAGATACTTTAGCTTGCCGTATTTTATTAAGTATTTACTGTTGCCTTGTTTAATTCCGTTCCAAGCCGAATCTGCTTGTACAAGCTTGTCCGCTGAAAAGTCGGGAAGCGGCCATGAGTATTTCATGAAAATACTTGTCCATCGGATACGGAGGCTTATGTCGACGCAGTACAAACTCTTCCAAAACGTGGGTTTGTGCCTCCGAAATGTATTCAGCATGTGGCTCGGTATGATGTCGCATCCCGATCTTGTTCGACTCCGTTAGCGAAAGGATTAGATTTGTAAGGTCCGCAAATCGCTTGACAAGAACTTCGTCCCCATATGGTGCCAAATACCTTTTTCGTCGGTATCGAGTCCTCCAAACTACGTGCCGAGGCATTTCTGTGCCTTCCGGGATGTTCCCTGCTCGCCATTGTTTCAATTCCAATTCTGCGGCGAGTACTGCACTGTCTGCATCTTGAAATCCAGTCCTGTATTCCGACGGAATTGGCCCCTCAAGATTCTTTCCGTCCATGCGATAGCGGAATTCACCGCCAAATACAGGAACTGACGAATTAGTTCCGAAATAGTCGTTTGAAATCTCCGCGAAAACAATTTCTCCCACGCCGGCTGGTGAAAGTGGGGTACTTATCACTTTTCTTACTTTAATAATTTTGGATTCCGTTGTGTTCAGATTGTGACATTACCTCAGGCATTGGTCGGGTCGCAGTCCACGACTCATTTCCGAACGTAGCGGGAAATGTAAAGCGTAGCACGGCGTTTGGCTAGAGGGAGTGTGGTTGAAGTGAGCTTGGGCTCGATCTCGGCGAGTATTTCGTCCGCCATTTTTGAGATTGCTTGCTGCATGTCGGGCTCGGTGTCCTGGAGTGCAGCTTGCTTTCCCGCAACGGCCCAAGCATACGCTTCGACGTAGTCGATCTTTAGGAATTTGGCGTCAGCGTATGCGAAAGCGAGATGAACAAGTGATTCTGAATGTCCCTTGGTTGCCGCTACCCGCCATAGACGGATGCCTTCGGCGTAGTTTTGCTTGATTCCGCGTCCATAATATGTCAAATGACCGAGATTGTTGTATGCACTGACCACCCCCGCCTTTGCAGCCATCTTCCAGAGAGCGGCCGATTTTGCGAGGTCCTGCGGGACCTTTTCGCCTTGGTGAAAGGCGACCGCAAGATTGTATTGTGCATCGGCATCACCGAGCGCCGCCTCAATGGCAAGTACCTGTATCTCGCAGCTCGGCGGTGCTGCTTGGGCTTGAGCGTTGACAGAAACGAACGAGAGCAGGACCGCGAAAAAGAATAAGTAAAGTTTCATTAGATCCATTGTAAATCAAATAACGCTCACGAGGCGGCATTCCCCGAAGGGGATAAATTTAATAGCGTCGGGTAACACCCGACGATTCGAGCGTCAAAATCCTCCGTCCCTGAAGGGGACGCACGTTTGCGCGGTATAGTTGCTCCCTTCAGGCAGCGAAGAGGCAGAATAGTGCTGTTTGGATAGTGTTGCAAGGATAGGACGCGGCTTTTCGCGGCATTGTTACATCGAAGCGATGACGGCGCGGATTTCGCCGTAGGTGTAGTCTTCGCCGAGGAATTCTTTTATGGGTGAGAGGGCACCGGTTTCGTTGAATTTTATTACGGCCTGGCGGATGGGGTAGACCTTGTGGGGCGGGACGAGTTCTTCGAGGGTGACTTCGCCGGTTGTTATGAAACGCGCGAGGTGGTTTTCGACGGTGCTGGGCTGGACGCCGCGTTCGGCGGCGATTTGCGGAATGTTTTTGCCGTCACGGAACATTTCTAGCGAGATGCGGTAGGTGTCTTTGCCGTTGGCGTCGCGTTTCGTGCGAGATCGTTCGCGTTTTGGAGATTTAAGGCCGATGCGGGATTCGAGGCCGTTCTTAACGGAATAGTCGCGGATCGTACGCAAAAAGTCGGCACCGTATTTGTCGAATTTCAGGTCGCCGACGCCCGAGATCTTTCTCAATTCCCAATCAGCCTGCGGCAGATAGGTCGCCATCTCGACCAGCGTCGCGTCGGAGAACACGACGTACGGCGGCACGTTTTCGGCCCGTGCAAATGCGGTCCGCACTTGGCGGAGTTCGTCGAACAGGTCCTGGATGTACGGCAGCGAAACGTCGGCGACGAGTTTGGCTTTTTTCTCTTCGCGGACGATGACCTTTCGCAGTTCGACCTGTGAGCGTCCGCCGAGCACGTCCATGCTTTTTTCGGTGAGGACGACGACCGGATATGTGCCTTCGGTTTGGGCGAGATAGCCCTGGCCGATCAAATCTTTGAAATAATCGAACCAATTGTGCTTCGGGATGTCGGCACCGACGCCGTACGTTTTGATGTTCTTGTGCTCGTCACGAATCGTCTGTGCCTGAGAGCCGCGCAGAAAATCGACAAGGTAACTGAGGCCGAACCGCTGGCCGGTGCGATAGACGGCGCTCAACGCTTTTTGAGCGATTATCGTTCCGTCGAATTTTTCGAACGTGGTCGTGCAGTTGTCGCAATTGCCGCAATCGTCGGTCAGCTCTTCGCTAAAATAATTGAGCAAAAAGCGGCGGCGGCACGTTCGCAGCTCGCCGAATTTGCCCATCAGGTCGAGCTTTTTCAGCATTATCTCGGACTGCCGCAGATCGCCCTCGACCTCGGCAAAGCCTTTCAGCTTGGTCACGTCGGCCCAACTGAAAAACAACAGGGCCTCGCTTTCCAAACCGTCGCGGCCCGCACGGCCGGTCTCCTGATAATAGCTTTCGATGTTTTTCGGCAGGTCCATATGCACGACAAACCGCACGTTCGATTTGTCGATGCCCATGCCGAATGCGATGGTCGCGACGATGATCTTTGTCTCGTCCGTCAGGAATGCGGTCTGATGCCGGTCGCGGGTCTGCTTCTCCAGGCCCGCGTGATACGAAAGCGCGCTGAAACCTTCGTCACGCAGGTCGGCCGCGAGCGAATCGACCGAGTTGCGGCTGAGGCAATAGATGATGCCGCTTTGGTCCTTTCGCTCGGCGAGAAAGTGAAGAAGCTGGCCGTAAGAATTCCGCTTCGGCTCGACCGTGTAGGAAATGTTAGGGCGGTTAAAGCTGGAGATGAAAAGCTCGGCGTTGTCCAAGGCGAGACGTTCGAAAATGTCCTTGCGAACAAGCTTATCGGCCGTCGCCGTCAAAGCGATGACCGGAATATGCGGGAACTCTTTTTTAAGAATCGCAAGCCGCAGATATTCAGGCCGGAAATCGTGGCCCCAACTGGAGATGCAATGAGCTTCGTCGATCGCAAAAAGCGAAACATTCGTGCCGCGGATAAAATCGAGGAACTGATCGCCGCTCTGCAACAGCCGTTCCGGTGCGACATAGAGCAGTTTGAGTTTGCCGCTGCGAACATCGCGAAAAACCTGCACCTGCTCGGGCGCCGATTGGGTTGAGTTGAGAAACGCCGCCTCGACGCCGTTTGCCTTTAACGCATCCACCTGGTCCTTCATCAACGCGATCAGCGGCGAAATAACCACCGTCAGCCCGTCGAACATCAACGCCGGTATCTGATAACAAAGCGACTTGCCGCCGCCCGTCGGCATAAGCACGACGCAATCCCTGCGATCGAGCAGCGCCGCAATCGCCGGCTCCTGATTCATCCGAAACGAATCATAGCCAAACTGGTGTTTGAGAATTTCGCGGGCTTTTTCAATATCTGTCAACATTTTTACTGAGGCGGTAACGAGGATCCGAAACGTAAGAAATGCTCCCTCGGCAACCTCGGCGAACCCTCAGCGGTCTCCGCGTTAAAATGAGCCAAACGCAGAGAACGCGGAGATTTACGCAGAGATCGCCGAGATAAAGACACCCAAGACTTCAATCGCTTTATTCCGAAAATCGGATAATTTTTGGCTTTCAGACATCCTCCTCCCTTTCTTCTTATTCTGTGGACAGACTTAATTAAACCACAGAATAAGAAGAAGAAGAGGAACCGCAAAAAGCGGTCGGAATACTCACCCTCTAACTCGCGTTCTGTAGGTAAAGTTGCGGAAGACGGGTCAAAAAACGTTATGTGGTTTGATGATGAAAGGATATTGAGTGAAAATTATTAAACCTATGGCAAATAATATTTATGAAATTCCCGTCAAAACGATCGACGGGCAGGAAACTAACTTAAACGATTACAAGGGCAAAACGCTTCTTGTCGTGAACGTGGCGTCGAAATGCGGTCTGACGCCGCAGTACGAAGGGCTGGAAAAGCTGTATGAAAATTATCGCGATAAAGGGTTTGAAATATTGGCGTTTCCGTCAAATGACTTCAAAGGCCAGGAACCCGGGACCGAGGAAGAGATCAAGGAGTTTTGCTCGACCAACTATGACGTGAAATTCCCAATGTTCTCAAAGGTCGGCATTCTCGAAGACCGTCACCCGCTTTACGCAAGTTTGATCGAATCTCATCCGGAAACCGACATAAACAACGGCGAAGGCATGGAAGAACGCTTGCGCAACTTCGGCCACACCCGTGTGGATCCGACCGATGTGCTGTGGAACTTTGAAAAATTCCTGATTGGCAAAAACGGCGAGGTATCGGCACGCTTTGCCCCCGACGTAACGCCGGACGATCCACGCTTAACCGCAAAGATTGAAGCCGATTTAGGAACTTAACCAACCTCGGCCAACATCACAAATCTTTTTGACACGATACTGATAATTGTTGTGGGAGTGATCGTAACAAGGTTTGCGGATTGATTCAAAATGCGTTAGGAAATGTTCGACGAAATACCGGCCTTGCGCAAAATCTGCTCATCGCGCCAACCAATCGGAAGTTAGCTAGAATTTCCTGTTGTTTGTTGGTTGTTAGTTGTTTCTTCTTCGCCGTCGTTTTCGAGATATCGGTCTTCAATCCGTCGCACTATCGTAAGAACGAGGAAAATCAGTACGGCGGCAATCAGGGCTATACCGAGTTCGCCCAAGCCGACGATAACGCCTATCGCACATGTAGCCCACAAGCCGGCCGAGGTCGTAAGACCTTTGATATTAGTTTCCCGCTTAATGATAGTGCCTGCGCCGATAAAACCAATCCCGGTAATTATGCCCTGAATAACGCGCGAAATCGCGTCTTCGCGCATCCCGGCACCTATGCATCCGATCACAAAAATAGTGCTGCCGAGCGATACAAGAATATGTGTTCGGAGCCCGGCGGATTTCCTGGCTGCCTCACGCTGAAAACCTATAATACTCGCTATCAGGACCGACGAGATCATGCGCACAATTACCTGAATCAGTTGACGCCGATCCAGCAGCCCGAAGCTCAATTCGTCCCATAAAACGTCCATACATTTCTAAACCTCAGATTTCTACGGCATCGATCTGGGCTTTTTGAAGTTTGCCGCTGTAGTCGATGTACAGGGCTTTCCACTCGCTGAAGATATCGAGCACCTGAGTGCCGGCTTCGCGGTGGCCGTTGCCGGTGCCTTTGGTGCCGCCGAATGGTAGATGAACCTCGGCTCCGATGGTGGCGGAATTGACGTAGCAGATGCCGGTGTAGAGCTCCTGCATCGCGTGGAAGGCGTTGTTGACGTCCTGAGTATAGATGGCGCTCGAAAGGCCGTATTTCACGCCGTTAACGATATCGATCGCTTCGTCGAGGGTTGCGAACGGAACCACCGAAGTTACCGGGCCGAAGATCTCTTCCTGTTCGATCCGCATTCCGGGTTTGACGTTGGTGAACACGGTCGGTTCGATGAAATAACCTTTTGCGTAATCGCCTTTCGTCAATCGATTTCCGCCGCACGCAAGCGTCGCCTTGTCCTGGTTTTTGCCGATGTGAATATACCCGAGAATTTTCTCCATCGCGGCTTCGTTGATGACCGGGCCGACCTCGGTTTTCGGATCGAGCCCGTTGCCGACGCGGAGCTGCTTTACCTTTTCGACCAGCTTGTCGCAGAACTTCTTGTAGATCTTCTTGTGCACGACCAGCCGCGACGAAGCGGTGCAGCGTTGGCCACTGGTGCCGAACGCTCCCCACAACGAGCCTTCGACCGCGTTGTCGATATCGGCATCATCCATCACGATGATCGCGTTCTTGCCGCCCATTTCAAGGCTTACGATCTTGTTATCGCGGGCGCACTGCTCGGCGATGATGCGGCCCGTGTCGGTCGAACCGGTGAACGAAATAAGGCGCACGTCCTTGTGCCCGACCAGCGATGCTCCGGCCTCGCCAAAGCCGTTGACTATGTTGACGACGCCTTTGGGAATGCCCGCCTTCTCGCAGGCCTTTACCAGGTTGATGGTCGAAAGCGGCACGTCCTCGCCGGATTTGATCACGACGGTGTTGCCGCAAACAAGCGCCGGGATCAGCTTCCACGACGGAATTGCCATCGGGAAATTGAACGGCGTGATCAGCCCGCAAATGCCGACCGGTTGTCGGACGCACATCGCGAACTTGTTCGGCATCTCGGCCGGTGTCGTAAAGCCGTGCAGGCGTCGGCCTTCGCCGGCGGTGTAGTAAGTACAGTCGATCGCCTCCTGCACATCGCCGCCCGCTTCCTTCAGGACCTTGCCCATCTCGCGGGTCATTTGCCTGGTAAAATCTTCCTTGTTTTCGCGAAGAATTTCGCCGAGCGTAAATAACAGTTCCGCTCGTTTCGGCGCTGGTGTACGCCGCCACTTCGTCGCGGCCGATTTTGCCGCTTCGACCGCCCGGTTCACGTCTTCTTCATTCGAAACCGGAAAACGGCCAACGATATCTGTTGTGTCCGCTGGATTTAAGTTATTGAACCATTCGCCCGACGCCGATTTTACCCACTCGCCGCCGATATAGTTGTGATAAGTCTTTACCGCGGTTTTCCTGATCTTTGCTTCTTTCGCTTTTGCCATAGTTAATTGAGTTCAAAATTTTTGAATTCCTTATCTCAAGTCTAAAGCAAGATTTATCGAGTCCAAAATTGGCCCAAAAGAAAAATCCAGACTGCCGCGATAGCCGGACAGCCTGGGGACTTTTAGTCTGTGACCTGAATCTATTGAACCGTAAACTGCACGATCTTAAGATCGGCCGTCCGGTTTCTCGGATTCAAGCTTAAAACATGCAGAACGACGGCGTCGCCGGGCCTGAGGTTATTGACGATCGAGGTGAACGCCTTCACGTCCGCTACGGGCAGCCGATTTATTTTTACAATCAGGTCGCCTTCGCCGAGGGCCTGATTGCCGGTTGAGATCTTTACGTCGGCGATATAGCTTTCGGGATTTATCTCCTTGACCAGCACGCCTTTCTGTCCTTCTATCTTGTAAATCGAAGCAACATCGGGCGTAAGTTCCGTTAAAGTCAGACCGAACGGCCTCGGATCCTCAACTTTAGGATCGATCGGCAATTTTACGGGCGAGGCGGGTTCGTCTTCGCCGTTGCGCGGGTCGCCGGGCCGTTCGCCTAAGCGAAGGGTTGTGGTGCGGCGTTCAAAATTAGCGCCGGATTCGCGAAGATAACCGATCACAACCGATTGGTCGGGCGCCGTGCTCGATACTTTGGCGATCAGGTCCTGAGCGCTTTCCACTGTCTTCCCGGCGAAATCCGTGATCACATCGCCTGACTTCAATCCCGCAAGGGCCGCGGCGCTTTTCTCCAGCTTGACGTCCATTATGATCGCGCCCTTTGCCTCACGCATGTTATAGACCTTTGCAAATTCCGGTTTTACGCTTTCAAGCGTAACGCCGAGGTATCCGCGGCGGACCTTGCCGTTCCGGATTATCTGGTTGAACACGTTCTCGGCGTCCGATGACGGAAGGGCAAACCCTACGCCGTTGAAATCGCCGTTGGTTGTCGCGATCTGTGAATTTACACCGATCACCTCGCCTTTCATATTTACAAGCGGGCCGCCCGAGTTTCCGCGGTTTATCGCGGCATCGGTTTGAATGAACCTTTGAAACAGGGTCGAGCTCGGCGTGGCACGCTGTGTCTGCGAAATGATCCCGGCGGTCACCGTCCGATTCAGGCCAAATGGCGATCCGATCGCGATCACCCAATCGCCGACCTGTGCCTGGTTGGAATCTCCCATTTTGACGAAGGGCAGGTCACGGCCCGCTTCGATCTTCAATACCGCGAGGTCGGTCAATTCGTCCGTCCCGACGATCTTTGCCGGATACTCTTCTTCGGAATCCAGTTTGACGTTGATCCGCACCGAATCCGCCACGACGTGCGCGTTGGTCAGGATATATC
>JABFSB010000191.1 GCA_013140875.1 Acidobacteriota bacterium | reverse complement strand
GAATTCGAAGAACTTTTCCTTAACGTCCATCCCGATCACACCGACGGCGGCCGTTCGCTCGACCTCTTCCTTCGAAAAGAACCGGCCTTCATCGAGGGTCTTGTCCTCGATCTCATACATGTTGTCCGTTACGCCTAACATTCGGACGGACGGCATCTCGATCGTTCCTTCCTGAAGGCCGGCACCAGCGTTCATTTGAGCGCCGAAATACGTCGAGAGTTTCAGGTTATCCCGAAGATATATATATTCGTCCCATGTGATGTCTTTGTTCCTGCGGTTCCGGCGTTCGAATTCCTCGTCGGAAAGGTGTTCCATGCTGGCCATCCGGGTCATCATGAAGTGATTCGATCCGAGCACTTTCGAGATCTGATCGATAACGTACGTCTTGAGACCGCTGATCGAGGCAGCTACAACGACGACGGCGGCCACGCCGATAATAATTCCGAAAAGCGTAAGCAATGCCCGCAGTTTGTGTTCGAGAATCGATTTGAGAGCGATCCAGAAAGCGTCGGAATAAAATGAGTAAAGCTGGCGCATAGTCGGAAAACACTTCTCGTTTTGGCTCGGTTGAATTGCGAAACCGTTCGTCGGAAAAGAATTTTTTGACGTTCGGATTGCCTGCACAAGACTAGAAACGTAAATCGGTCAAAAAATGTTCACGTTTAAACAAAAAAATAACGGCGATCGCAAGGACCGCCGTTGCCTGATGGTGAGGACCAAGCTTCGAAAGAAGCTACTGATCTGGGGTAAACGCTATGTCGAATGCACTATCGTCCAGCGAAATTATCTGCGGCTGATAGCTGAAAAGTTTCGAACGCACCGAGATAACGACGCTTTGGCCGCCGGCCAGCTCGTCAAACCGGAATTCGCCCTGCCTGTTCGTGCGCACGACGCGTGTCGCGCCGTTCAGCTCTTGAAGCGTAACCTGAGCATTGCCGACGCCTTGTCCCTCCGGCCCAACGACTCTGCCGCCAACTGAAACCTGAGCGGCCGTTGGTCCGATGTAGTTCGGAACCGGGTTAGAAGCAAACGTTCCGGTACCCGCCGCCGCCATGCTGGCAAGAAAATTTCCCGGTCCAAGAGTAAGAACGGGGGACACGGACGAGAAGCTCAATCCCACGTTTCGCGAGACCGTAGCGGTGAAATTAAGAAAATGCGATGTGAAAACAACATTGTGTGTCGGCGTGGTGGCCGAAAGCGTGGCTGAGTTTCCACCGTCACTTCCCGCGAGTGACGCAGGGCCGGACGAAGTCGTAATAACCGCTGTCAAAAGGTTGGTCCGGTTTCCGCCGCCGGTTCCAGCCGGTGCCGGCGTATCGCGGAGGATCTGGATCGTAATGGTCGAATTGAACGGCTGAGTAACCGTGCCGCCCGGGCCGGTAGTGTTGCCGGCTTGCGTTGTCGACGAGGTCACGAACACGTGGGCCGATTGGAATCCCGAAAGCGAAGGGGGAAGTCCGGTCACGTTCAGGTATCGAAAATCGACGGGTGCTCCGTTGACCACCGTGTTAAATGTGCCGGAACCGACACCGTTCGTGAAAACGTAATCCTGGCCGCCAAATGTCGACAAAAACTGGCCGAACGTAGTGGTTTGACCCAGGGATGTAGAATAGGAAGCCGCAACAAGTGTGAGTGATAAAGCGATGTACCGCACTGTGCGAGTGATGGACGATTTAAGTAGGGAACTGTTCATTGGACAAAATCCTCGTGAAAAAGTGGTTGAAATGACTAGTCGGGGTAGTGACTCAATCAATAAAATTGGGGGTGAAGTATGGAGGCTCCACTTAAAAAAATAGCAGAAAATGACTTTGTTTGTCTACCGTCATCTTTCTAATTACCAGAATTCGCAAATATTTAGGTTCAGTCGGAGATTTTTTTGCGAAACCTCAGGGAATGGCGAATCGGCAAATTTGACCAGCTTTTCGTGCGAATGGCGTCATGTTATACTCTCGACTTATCTTACTCGGCAGATTCACGTCCCGACGGAACGTAAACCTTTAGGAGAACACACACTTGAGCGTCTTAGTTGACAAGAACACGCGCCTGATCGTTCAGGGCATAACCGGGAAAGAGGGAACTTTTCATACGCTGCAGATGGTCGATTACGGCACAAATGTGGTCGGCGGCGTCACACCCGGCAAGGGCGGCAGCACGCACGAAGGCATTCCGGTTTTTAACACGGTGGCTGACGCGGTGAAAGCGACTGGCGCAAACGCCAGCGTTATCTATGTCCCGCCCGCATTTGCCGCAGACGCGATCATGGAAGCCGCGGACTCGAACATTCCGCTCGTCGTCGCGATCACCGAGGGAATTCCGGTCGCAGACATGGTTAAGGTGAAGGAGTATCTGCGGAACGCGGACGGTGGCGTCCGCGTTCCGACTCGTGTCATTGGCCCGAACTGCCCGGGCATTATCTCGCCCGGCAAATGCAAGATCGGCATCATGCCCGGCCATATTCATAAAGAAGGAAGGATCGGAGTCGTCTCGCGTTCCGGCACGCTGACGTATGAGGCGGTTGGGCAATTGACCGCGCTCGGTCTGGGCCAATCGACTGCTATCGGCATCGGCGGCGACCCTATAATCGGGACGAACCATACGGATGCTCTAAAATTGTTCCAGGCTGACGACGAAACCGACGCCATCGTAATGATCGGCGAGATCGGCGGCACCGCCGAAGAAGACGCCGCCGCCTATGCAAAAGACAATGTCACAAAGCCGATAGTCGCGTTTATCGCCGGCCAGACGGCACCTCCGGGACGCCGCATGGGCCACGCCGGCGCCATCATCTCCGGCGGCAAAGGCACCGCCGCCGAAAAAATGAAAGCCCTGACAGAAGCCGGCATCCGCGTCGTCCAGTCACCGGCTGACATTGGGCAGGCCATTGTCGAGGTTCTAGGTTCAACAGCTTC
>JABFSB010000163.1 GCA_013140875.1 Acidobacteriota bacterium | reverse complement strand
GTGAACACGCCTCCTCGAACGACATCGAGGAATCGCCTTCGACGACAAAGCCGCGATGACCGCTTCCCGACTTTCGCTCGCGCCGCGGCAGAGAAACATCGATATCACCCGCAAGTTTATAAACCGCAAAAGCCTCGCCGACAGTCTTTAACGAAACGCGGACGCCCTCGTCCGCATCTTGTCGTTTTGCAAAAGATTCCAGCAGCGTCTTTAGCTTCACCGGCTCGACGCCATAGACCTCGACGTCCCAATCCTTCGGCTGAATTCCCATCAGCTCATCACGCACGCAGCCGCCATTGAGCATCGCGCGGCCGCCCGCGTCGCGAATCGCTACGGCAAGATCGGTTATCTTTTTCGGCAAAGCACTCATTACTAAACAAACGATCTCTAATTTTGCATTATAACGGCAGCGATGCGCAAAAAAAGGCTTAGATTCTCGACTACTACAATATTGACATGAGGAAGACTCAGGTATATGATTCACACGATCCAAAAGCCAAACGGGGAGGACGCAATCCATGATTTCTCGAAGTGTTTTCCAGCAGCGGCCTGTCGTCAATTCGATTCGGTGCGTGCTCTGCGTTTTCGTGTTAGCGCTTGCCGCGATCATTACAGCCCGGACTGAAAACGCTCTTGCCGCGAGCGGTTCAGCCCTTGGGATGACAAAAGGTTATTGCGCCTCAGCCCTCGATCAGCCGATTGTCTATTTCAGCAATATCTTCGACGCCACCACAACGGCCCGAACGAAAATCAGCACTCTGCCGCTAAACTCTGCCTTCAAAAACTATCTGGTAGAAGAGTATGATTTTAAGAGTGGCGCCGGCTGCGCCCTTTTTGAAACCCTTAGTCAGGCGGAAGCAAACAAACGGCAGATGCTAACCCAAGCACAACAAGCCGGGAAGCAGATCTTGGAAGTCAACTGGAATCCCGGCCCGCTATCCGAAGTGACGTACGGAGATATGGTTGCCGTAGGGCCAGCAGTACCGCCGCCAACGCATACATTCTGCGCCGTCGGTAACCAAAGCACGATGTATTTCAGCGCCGTGTTCGACAGTGACGGTTCGCTGCCGAATCCGAAGTGGAACGATGCGTTCAGCGGGTTCCTTAGTAAAAAATACGGGTTTCAGGCCGAGGTCGAAGCTACCTGCACTATCATGAGCACGATGAGAGAGGCAGAACGAATTCTTAGCCAGCGAGTTGCCGGTGTGCGTTACAACAAACATAAAGCCGTCGAGACCGGCTGGAAATTCGACCCGACCGGCACATACAAACCGGTTCCCAAACCCACGCCAAAGCCGGACGACGATCCGGAACCGCCTCCACCGCCTCCAGTCGCACCGAAGGCGCCGCCATCACAGTCGCTTAACGAATTCGCGGCGAAGGAAGGTCCTCTGGTGCTGGACTATTGCCGAAAAGACCCCATGTTGAGCAAGATATTTGATTGCTCCCGGGTTCAGCGGAGTGTTTACAACTATCGCATGGAACACGGCAGCAGCGAGCCGCTTGCCAGCCTTTTTACCCAGGAGAAGGTGAATCTCGCGGGCGCCATCGACACCGGGTTGAACCTCTGGGTAAAGCAGCGTGCGGCTGCTCAGGGATTCAGTAACAAGGTCAGCGGCTGCATCGAGCAAAAGTTCGCTGTCAGCTTTTACGAAAAGCCCTACATCAGTCAAATGCGGAAGATATACGACGCGTCCGTCGCCGCATGTAAATAGCAGTGGACAGTGGGCCAGAAGTGAGGCTCAGTCGCGTGAGCTTGTGCCAGCCGCGGCCAAACTGCGCAGCCAAACGCTTCACGTCCGGGCTTGCCCGTCTATTTGCGGAAAAGCTGTGGTTTTCCGTTGGTTTGTATAATTTGATCGCGGCTCCGCCGCCGCACGGAGGCACAGCCTCAAAATAGTTTGGAGCCGTCCCGATGAAGCCGAGCTCCACCGCAAATAGAGCGGCAAGCCGCAAAACCGCCCGCCCTTGCCGCGTCAGCGGCAATTGAATTAAACGCGAACATCAGCCGTCGCTACGCGACGGGATTTGTTTTATTGCATACCGTGGGTTGAAACGCACGGCTAAAATCATCTTATCGCTACGCGATCAAATTCTAATTGTTCACCTACCTTCTTGTTCACTACGCCTAAGATCTCGGCCTCGGCTTCGATCGCTTTGCGTTCGATCTCGGCGCCTTTGGCGAGCATTTCGTCAGCGAAGTCGCGGTCTTTGAGACCGGCGGCGTTAATTTTTACATTTAGGTAGGCACCCATCACGGCGGAGCGCGCGCAGAGTGCACCGACGCCGGCGTCGGAGACCGAGTTCGGATTGCCGTGTTCGACCATCGCCCTTATCACCTCAAAGGCGTCGAAGGCGCGCTGCATCGTACGAAACGGAATCTCGGTCGCGTATTTGGTCGCGGCTTGGATGGCGACGGACCTTGCTGCCTTTTCCTCGTCGGTCGTTTTTGGCAGGCCGAAGGCAGCCATCACGCCGTTGAACGCCTCGGTATCTTCATCGACAAGCCGCAGTAGATCGTCCTTTATCTGCTGACCTTTCACGGCCCAGTCGGAAAACTCCTGCCAGCGATTGTCCCAGCCGGCTTTGTGCGATGACAGGTTGGCGACCATCGTCGCGAGGGCCGCTCCGAGAGCCCCCAGATACGCCGCGATCGACCCGCCACCGGGAGCGGGCGATTCGGACGCGGTCTCGTCGGCAAAGGCCGCGCAAGTCATGTCAATAAGTTTGTTCATTTTTTCTTCTGCCGCCAGGACGTATTCGATGATCTTCTCCGCCGGGTCGAATGGTTTGAGATCGTCAAGGCCCATCGATTTGACGGCGACACGGACGATCTCGGCTTCGGTCACGCCGAGCGAACGCTGCTGCTTTGCAAGATAGTATTTTCCGGCATCGATGATGGTCTTTTATGGAACAAGAC
>JABFSB010000491.1 GCA_013140875.1 Acidobacteriota bacterium | reverse complement strand
CGTCCAGATTGTGACGTTTGATCATTCCATACAAACGCGGCCTGTAAAGGCCGAGCAGGTTCGCGGCGGCCTGCTTGTTACCCCGCGTACGGCGAAGAGCGGCAAGCACGATTCCGCTTTCAAGGCTGTTAAAGACATCGGATTGCTCTGTTCCATCCGCGGGATCATCCAGCCGATCGACGACCAGCTTCCCAAATTCTTCAAACAGAGCTTCTCCGCTTAGGTCGGGAGCAAGAGCGGTTCCGTTCGACGCCGGCATGGCAAAGCTCGTCGTCGGCATCGGCGCTCCGTTAACGGAATCAGTGTTTTGAACGGGTATCGCCGAAGGATCGACGCGAATATCGAGCGAGTCAATAGTATCGGATTTGCTAAGCAGAATAGCCCGCTCGATGACGTGCTGTAATTCCCGCACGTTCCCGCGCCAACTGTAATTCAGCATCTGGTTGTAGGCCGTCTGCGAGAACCTGATCTTATCGCGCTTATACTTTTCGCCGTACATTTCAAGGAAATGTTCAGCCAGCATCGGCACGTCTTCCATCCGCTCTCGAAGCGACGGAATCTTGATCTCGATCGTATTGATGCGGTAATAGAGATCTTCGCGAAGGTTGCCGTCCTGGATCGCTTCGAACGGGTTCCGGTTGGTCGAGCAGACAAGCCTGAAATCCGCGTCCTGCGGCTTGTCGCTGCCGACGCGGTAAAACACTTTTTCCTGGAGAACACGAAGCAATTTCGGCTGAAGGTCGATCGGCATCTCGCCGATCTCGTCCAGCAAAAGACTGCCGCCCGATGCCTGGCCGATAAAGCCGACCTTGTCGCTGTTAGCACCCGTAAACGAACCTTTTATGTGTCCAAAAAGCTGCGATTCGATGAGATCTTTCGGTAAAGCCGAGCAGTTGACCTTGACGAAAGGTTTGACTGAACGATGGCTTTTGTAATGGACCGCGTTTGCGATAACTTCCTTTCCGGTTCCAGACTCGCCGAGTATCAATATGTTGGCATCCGATTCCGCAACATTTTCGATGATCTCGTATATGTTCTGCATCGAGCGGGCTCCGCCGATCACCCCTTCGTATGAATTGCGGCTCGTTAGCCTTCCACGCAATTCCTCGATCTCACGGGCCTGCTGAGAATTGATGAGAGTCTGCTGCTTACGCTCGACCGCATTTCGAACATCGACCATCAGGCCCTGATAATTGCCGTCTTTGACGATATAGCCGAATGCTCCCATTCGCGTCGCTTCGATCGCTTTTTCGGCCGAATCCTCACCGGTAACCACAATTATTTCAGTAGCGGGCGAAATCTCCTTCGACCGCTTGACCATTTCGATGCCGTTTATATCCGGCAGATTTAGATCGGTCAGGATCACGTCATATTCATTGGAACGCGCGAGATCGAGGCCCTTAGACCCGATTTCGGCGCTATCAACGGTAAAGCCGTCCGATGTCAGGTGAAAGGCCAGAAGATCAAGAGCGAGTTTGTCGTCATCGACGATAAGTGCTCGGTTTGCCATTGTTTTTTTCGCTTGAGGGTTTTCTTCTTTCATCGTATCAAATCAGGACGCTTTGTGAAGGCCCTCCAATATGAAAAGTTCGAGCATCTTGATGGTTTCCGAAAAGCGTCAATGTTGTTAAGCCGGAGTTTCCCGAGGGTTTCATTTCACGAGGTATCGTGACGCAACGAACGTGCCAGCCGGAATTTGTCCGTTAATTATTGCCCGAATATAGGTTTATGCCAAAAACTTAAAGCGTAAGTAAATCTATTTTGTACTAGGATAATACACATTATACCTGTCGGCGTATCGTCTATTGGGCGCTTGAAATCAATACACTTGATTTCTCTTCACGTGTGAGAACGGTAAAATTTTTGGAAAAGTAGGCAAGATTTTAACTTCAGACGGATGGCACGCCGTTTGAATACGTGCGAATTGGTCCCGTGTCCGGATTATATAGGGGGTAGGCAATGTTGGAAACGATAATAATTATACTTTTGGTTCTTTGGCTGCTTGGGATGATCTCGGGCCAAAGCCTTGGCGGAATGCTTTGGGTGTTGTTGGTTGTAGCGGCGGTGCTTTTTGTCGTTCGCATGTTGACTGGACGCAGAGTGGCTTAGACAAAAGTCGCCTACAAGCGTTTGCTTTTTCATTTTGATAGAATAGACCTCGTAACACTTTTCAACCCGGGGTCTTTTTCCGACATTTTCGCTTCTCATGTCCTGAACGGCCCCGCTTAATGATCGACCGGTAAAGCGGCACTTATGGACGCAAAGAATGCCCAATCTCCCAAAGTCGACAGAGGTTTCGCACCAGAGGCTTTGTCCGTCTTCGGCAATGTGTTTGATTTTTACGGAACGCTCGGCCACAACGGCCGGGTCAAGCAGCTTGCGGGACGCATCTTCGGTTCTACCAATACCAACCCTCAATTACTGATCGGTCAGGTTTTCTCGGAAACGGTTTTTTGGCAATCCTCGGAGGTAACGGCAAAACTTATCGAGAAAGCGATAGCCGCGGCTGCTTCGGGCGACAGCACTGACGTGATCATCGACTTCCGGATCAGCTCCGACGAAAAAATTGCGATGGAGATCTTCGTCCAGCCGCTGCCGTCGTCCGGGAGTGATGCTGAGATTTTTATCGCCGGCCAGGCAATCTCGAAAGACCGGAGCCAGTTAAACGCCGCAAGCGAGCAGCTGTTGTTTGCCGCCGAAAATGCCTTGATCGGACTCTGGTTTTGGGATTTTGATGAAGACCGCATCCACTCCACGCCGCGTTGCAACGAACTTTTCGGACTGCCGCCTTACGAAACTTTCCAGTATGAAGACTATCGTGAGGCGATACATCCGGATGACCGGGATTTTGTCGACAGCTTTCTAACCACTTCCCGTGTCCACGGGTCCAAGTACGAGGAAGAGTTCCGTGTTATAAGCCCGGAT
>JABFSB010000240.1 GCA_013140875.1 Acidobacteriota bacterium | reverse complement strand
TTCTCTAGTCACGATCGAACCACCGGTGAGTTGAACCTTCTGATGGAAAGCGACGACACATTGATAGCCGTCCGTGACCTGAAGGTCCAATACCGCGGCACGGGACTCTTCCGCGATTCCAATGCGGTCAGGGCGGTCGACGGTGTTTCGCTCGACATTAGCAAAGGTGAAACGCTCGGACTTGTCGGCGAATCGGGGTGCGGCAAATCGACGCTCGGCAAGGCGATCCTGCGCTTGACCGAGCCGACAGGCGGCACTATCCGATATAGGGGAAACGATCTTTCGCGGCTGTCGTCGTCCGAGATGCGTCGCCAGCGAAAGCATCTTCAGATGATCTTTCAGGACCCTTATGCGTCGCTTAATCCGCGAATGACGGTGGGCCAGATCATCGCCGAACCGATCCGCGCCTTCGGCCTTGAAAACAGGCGAACGATAAATTCACGCGTAGAAGAACTGATGGAAACCGTGGGCCTGAGCCGGCGGTTCGTCAAGAATTATCCGCGCGAATTTTCCGGCGGCCAGCGTCAACGCATCGGCATCGCCCGTGCCCTTGCGGCCGAGCCCGAATTCATCGTAGCCGATGAGCCTATCTCGGCCCTCGATGTTTCCATTCAGGCCCAGATCATGAACCTGCTCGAACGCCTCCAAGCCGAAAAAAGTTTGACCTATCTTTTCATTTCACACGATCTGCGGGCGGTCCGGCATCTCTCGCATCGCGTCGCGGTTATGTACCTCGGCAAAATAGTCGAGATCGCGTCCGGCAAAGATATCTACGCCGACCCGCTGATGCCGTACACGCAGGCACTGATTTCCGCCGTGCCCGTTCCCGACCCAAAGATCGAAGCCGTCCGGACCCGCATAATCCTCAAAGGCGATGTCCCCTCACCCGCCGATCCACCCACCGGCTGCCGCTTCCACACCCGATGCCCTTTTGCGATCGACGATTGTAAAAAAGCCGAACCGGAATTGGTTGAGATCAAACCGAATCACTTTGCCGCGTGTGTTCGGATAAGCCGAGAGAATCCTATTGTCGGGCAAGATTCCCCGACGACTCTTCTTGCCGAACGGTAGAGTACTTCGTGAACTTTGTGTCTTCTCTCCGTGTTCTTGGTGTAAAAAAGAAAAGTCTAAACACAGAGAACACAAAGAGTTAACACAAAGTTCACGGAGAGTTAAGCCAAAAGCATTCAACTGATCGACAGCAAATGGATCGAAATCTCGATTCAAGTGACTAAGAAAAAAGACCCGCTTTCACGGGCCTTTTTCAAAAGCTACTGGAGCTGAATAGAAGAGCGGACTAGCTTGTTGTCGCCGTGTTTCGCTTTTCGCCGTTGGCGGCGTCGCGGAGTGCCTTGATCCGGTCGTGTGCCGATTGAACGGCGGTGTACTGGCTCTGGACGGTGTCCTGGACGTGCGCCGGCAGGGCGGTTTCGAGCGCCGACTTATAGGCCGCCTTTGCGGCATCTTCGCCGCGTTCGCATTCGTTCAATATCGAACCTTCGTCCTTGCCCGTGACGACCGATTTTATATTGATCCATCCGCGATGGAGCGAACCTGCAACGCTTCCCGAATTTTCCGGATCACCCCCCAGCGATTGGACAAGCGTTTGGAGCTCGCCGGCAAACTGCGACCTTTGCTGGCCGAACTCATAGAATAGCGACTTCAGGTCCGAACGCTCGATTCCTTCGGCGGCCGATGTAAAACCTTCCTGACCGTCCTTGCACGTTTCTATCAGGCCGTTGAGCGTCGAGATAACATCGTCATTCGACAAACTGGTCCGCGAACTATACTCCGCGTCCTGTGTGATGGGCCGTGTTGCTTCGTAATCGTTGATCATAAAAACTAACCTCCTTGATGAATTTAAATTACATTGCTGTTTCGTTTCTTTATGAACACCCTCTACACACAAACTCCGTGCCATATCCCCGAATGCCGAAATACAAGGCTTTTGAGTCAACGACCGAGTTCTGCATGCAAGCGTTTAGGACGAAAGCGCATTGAATTGATGCACGGCGGTCTTTGATGTAATCCGCATTACAGAACACGGCGGGAACTATGCCATAATCGAAAAAACGGCAGATAAATCGACGCTAAAGTTTTGTTGAAAGCGCACCCTGATTGAACCTATTTAGCAATTAAGTTAAAGAGCAGCGTATGTCTATTTCAGACATCGACGGCCTTCGCGGCTTTGTGCATTTGTTTATCCAATGAGTTCCGCCACCGCAAAAAAAGAGAAATTTCTCGACCGTTTAGCCGATGATAACGGCGTTGCGATCATTGTCGTCGATGCCGATGGAAACGAAGCCTCGGTTTCTAACAACAACTCGATGTGCCGCAGCCTTTACGGCTCGAAAGAATTCGCTCCGGAGTGTGCGAAGTTCTGCGGAAGCGCTTTTGACAAGGCGTTCGAAGCCGGAAAATCCGTCGATTACGATTGCTACGCCGGCCTTTCCTGCCGTGCGGTGCCCGTTTGGGAAGGCCGCCAGCAGTTCGTCGCGATCGTCGGCCGCACGTTCCTTAAGGCCGAGCGTTACCGTACCGCGACCGAAAACGCGATAACCGGCGACTGGCGTCAATTCAAGCCGACCGAATTCTTTGAGAACGTACTAATTTCGGGTTCCAGCCAAAGCATCGACCGCGTCACCAAAAAGCTCGAAAAATTCTCGATCCGCGAACGCAACGACATTCTCGAGCTCGACCGCCTTCAGGTCGTCGAACCCGTGCCCGAACCGCCGGTCGAAGCGGTTATTGCTCCGCCGGATCCGGTCGAAATAAACAACCTTATCGAAAAGTTCAAGGCCGAAACCGAAAACGCCGCCGCTGAGCTTGAAACGGCGGCTTCAAAAGCGGTGTATCAGGATCGCAGCTCGGCCGCTGAATGGCGCTCCCTGTTCGGCTCGCTAATGAAGCTGGAATATCGCGCGGCCTGCACGTCCGTTCTTACG
>JABFSB010000424.1 GCA_013140875.1 Acidobacteriota bacterium | reverse complement strand
GGTGATCCCAACCAGCGATACGAATCCGACCATTGTCGCGATCGAAAACACGCCTCCCGAGAGGTGCAAGGCCCAGACGGCTCCGATCAACGCTAGGGGGATGTTTATCATCACCTGAAGGGCTACTCGCCAGTCGCCAAAGGCTTTTATCAGGAGAAAAAAGATCGCGACAAGTGAGAAGATCGAAAGCAGTGATAAAGTTCTGTTAGCCTCCTGCGACGCCTGAAACTGCCCTCCATATTCGAGGAAGTAGCCGGTCGGCAGTTGAACTTGTGTCGCGACACGGCTTTGAATGTCACTGACCACGGAGCCAAGATCGCGTCCGGCTACGTTTGCTCCAATTACAATTCGGCGTTTTGTGTCCTCTCGTAAGATCTGGTTCGGTCCCGGAAAATTCTCAACGGCGGCCACTGCCGAAATAGGAATTTGGGTTCCCTGAGGCGTATCGATGGTGACATTTTGGAGCGCGTCCAGACTATTGCGAGACGCTTCATCAAAACGAACCACCACGTCATAACGTCGAGCTCCATCAATGGCTTGCGAGACGGTTCGCCCGTTCAATGCCGTTTCCAATGTCTGCGTAACCTCGCCCGGCTGAAGCCCATATTGCGCCGCCTTGACACGGTCAACATTAAATCGAACCTGCGGGATCAGCACCTGTCGCTCAACCGAAACGTCCGTTGCCCCTTCGACGGTTTGGATCGTATTGCGAATCTCCTCAGCCTTTGAACGCAGTGTAGCCAAATCGTCGCCGAACAACTTGACCGCGATCTGGGCCCGAACACCGGACTGCAAATGATCCAACCGATGAGAGATCGGCTGTCCTACGTTAGTGGTAACTCCGGGAACGACCGCGAGTTTGTCGCGGATCGCCGAAAGGATCTCCTCACGCGAACGGTCCGAATTCTTTAGATCAACATCGATCTCGGTGTAGTGAACACCCTCGGCGTGTTCGTCTAGCTCGGCCCTTCCCGTCCTACGTCCGGTCGAGATAACTTCGGGCACCTCCAAAAGTAGTTTCTCGGAAATTTGGCCGATGCGATTGGATTCAGCCAGAGAAGTACCGGGCTGGGCCTGAACATTGACGGTAAGCGTTCCTTCGTTGAACTCCGGCAAGAATGATGTGCCAACAAACGGGAGCGTCGCCATCGTCAAGATGAAAACCAGTGCTACCCCGACGATGACTTTGTAAGGATGACGGAGCGTCCAGTGTAGAAGCCGCGTGTCGTATTTTTTTAACCAACGAACTAGGAAGCTGTCCTGGTGTTCCTCAGCCGACGAAGACCGAAACCACCGCCCTAACCTAGCGAAAATAGTGGCACGGTTCTCATCTTCGTGATCGATCCCAACCGGATCGCTGACCGACTTTGTCTCCTTTCGCCTAAACGTTTGCGGCAACAGATATGACGCTAAGACGGGCGTCACGGTCAAACTTACGAACAGGGATGCGACGAGTGCCGTAATATACGCGAGGCCCAAGGGAGCGAGCAATCTGCCTTCGACACCCGATAAGGCGAATAGCGGAATAAATACGAGGGCGACGATCACCGTCGCATAAATAATGGATGAGCGGACCTCAAGCGAAGCGTGATAGATAACTTCAATGGAGGGACGCGGATTTTCAAGGTTCCGATTCTCGCCGAGTCTACGGAATATATTCTCAATGTCCACGATCGCATCGTCAACCAACTCGCCGATCGCGACTGCCAAGCCGCCGAGGGTCATGGTATTAACACTGATCCCGAAAGCGTAGAGAATAAGAAAGGTTACGATGAAAGAAAGCGGAATCGCCGTGAGTGTAATGAAGGTGGTGCGAAAATTGAGCAAAAACAGGAACAATACGATTGCGACAAGGATCGCACCGTCACGTAATCCTTCGGTAACGTTGCCGATTGAGGCGTTGATAAAATTGGCCTGGCGGAAGAGATTAGGGTTTATCTCAACGTCGGGGGGCAGTGTTTTCTGCAATTCCTTAACCGCTTCGTCGACCTGTTCTGTCAGATCTTGGGTGCTCGCCCCGGGCTGCTTTTGAACGGAAACGATGACGGCGGGCTTTCCGTTCGTTCCGGCCTCGCCCCGCTTTATCTTCGCACCAAACTGCACTTCGGCGACATCACCGAGCCGAATCGGGGTGTTATTGCGGTACGCGACGACAGTTTGTTTTAGCTCGTCGATCGAATAAAACCTGCCGAGGTTCCGAACAAGATACTCCTGCGATTGGGCATCTACAAAGCCACCGGTGGAGTTGATATTCGATTTCTCGAGCGCGACCGACACATCCTCAATGGTGATAGCAAACTGCCTCAGCTTTTCGGGCGAAACAAGCACCTGATACTGTTTTACGCCTCCGCCGATGGGAATAACCTGAGAAACCCCGGTGATAGTCAATAGCCGAGGACGGATGGTCCAGTCTGCCAAGGTTCGCAGTTCCAAAGGGTCGGTCGTTCCATCCTTGCTCGACACCGCGATCAGCATGATCTCCCCCATTATTGAAGAGATGGGAGCGAGAAACGGGGAGACGCCTTGGGGCAATTGTTCGCGGGCCTCAGTTATCTTTTCCGAAACCAACTGCCGGTTTCGGTAAATATCCGTTCCCCATTCGAATTCTATGTAGACGATTGACAATCCGACGCCACTTACCGAACGAACTCGTGACACGCCCGGAACACCGTTCATCACGGTCTCAATCGGATAGGATACTTGTGTCTCGACCTCTTCGGGTGCCAACCCGTTAGCTTCGGTTAGAACCGTAATAGTAGGTTTATTAAGGTCGGGAAAGACATCGACCGGTAGATTGAACGCCACGTAACTGCCCCAGACAAGCAAAAGGGCAGCGATCGCGACAACGATCAACCGGTTCTGAAGAGACCATTTAATAGTTCCATTGAGCATTTGAATCAGATACGACCGGAACTATTTACTCCACTTTGCCTTCCACTCACTCATCATCTT
>JABFSB010000368.1 GCA_013140875.1 Acidobacteriota bacterium | reverse complement strand
AGCCTGGGCACGCCAAGAACACGTTTGCCCTTTTTATTGCGGGCCGTAACGGCGGAGAACACCGAGTTACGCAAACGAGCCGCGACGCTCCGGTTACGGCTGCGGTAAAAACTGCTATCGTATTTCAGGGCTTCGTCCAGGGCATATGCGGTGGTGTATCTGATCGCGCCCTTACCCAGCGAATTCGCGACACGTCGTCCGAATCCATCCCACTTATTTCCCCATTCATCGGGTGATTTTCGCCATGTCAAAACGCCCGCGCTCAAAGTATATCTTGCCCACGCGAACGGCCCAACGACATCGTTTACGTAATTCTTGAAACGCTTTTCGGCGTCCGGCCGAATATATCCCGTGGCCGTAAGGCCGGTCTTTTTGTCTTTTTTCTTGTCGACAGCGTCGGTCACGGTCGGCTCGGGATTTCGAACCGGCTTATCAGGTGATTTATTGATCGATTCCGTTTGAACGTTTTTCTTATCAGGCTCCATCTCTTTTTTAGCGGCGTCAGTCTGTGCAAAACCACTGATCGCATACAACAGAATAAGCACGGCCAAAAGCGTGAAAGATTTCATATGTTCCCCCCATGTTCGTTTAGATCAGATTTCTATGATAGACGATTTTTCAGCATAGGCTTTAGCGCACGATAAACATTTTCAGTCATTAATTTTTCGCCTTCCGCGTTCGGGTGAATTCCGTCCGGCTGGTTCAGGTCCTTTTTTGTCGCAACTCCGTCGAGCAAAAATGGCAGAAATTCGACTTTATGTTCGTCCGCGAGGTCAGGAAAGGCCATCGTAAAATCACGCTGGTAATTCGACCCGGCGGTCGGCGGAGCAAGCATTCCGCAAAGTAGTACCCGAATGTTTTTCGATTTCGCCTTACGGATTATCTTGTCGAGATTTTCCTTCATGCGGTCGGGCGACATTCCGCGAAGCAGGTCGTTCGCTCCCAGCTCGAGTATCAATATTGCGACGTTCTCCTGCTCCAGAACCCAATCCGAACGCTCAAGCCCGCCAAGGCTGGTATCGCCGGAAACTCCTGCGTTGATCACCTCGTAATCGAAACCGTCGGCCTTCAGTTTTTCCTGGAGCAGATATGGATAAGATTCCTTTTCCGAAAGGCCGAATCCGGCCGTCAGGCTGTCGCCGAACGCAATTATCTTTGGCCGCTGAGCACCAGCCTGCGGCGTAACCAACGGCTTCGCATTCGAGCCATCGGGCGAACGCTGATACTTTGCCGCGCCGCAGCCGCTGAGCAGTGCGGCCAGAAAAATGAAACTTATGAACGCTGAAAATCGAATAAATTGAGACATATCAAGGCATCCTACGTGTAAAAGTGATTTTAGGATGCAATTTTTATCAAAGCTGTTGGCAATTTTGAATACGCCTTAAGTCACCGGTAAAAAGCTAAATTCTAAGACATCGAACGATTTCTCGGCGACCTCCGCGTCTTCCTCTGCGTCCTCTGCGTTGAAAAAAATCTCAACAAAAATTCAACGCAGAGTACACGGATGATGACGCGGAGATAAGAGAGAGATTTGCGGCCGCATTTAGACATCCGCCCTTATTACTTTATCTTAATCTAATATGATCCTGCTGCAGAACTTAACAAAGACCGTCCGGTCGGGAACCGAAGATCTGACGATCCTGGAAAACGTTTCGATCGAAATACCCGACGGTCAGTTCGTGGCGTTGACCGGCGCGTCCGGCAGCGGTAAATCGACGCTTTTGGGCCTTATCGCGGGCCTCGACTCACCGTCGAGCGGAACCATAACGATCGATGGCGACGAAGTAACCGCGATGAGCGAAGATGCCCTTGCCCAATTGCGAAGCGAAAAAATCGGCTTCGTTTTCCAGTCGTTTCATCTGATCCCAAGTCTGACCGCGTACGAGAATATCCTGATCCCGATGGAAATTCGCGGAGTCCGCGACGCCCGCGATCGGGCCGAAATGCTGCTGGCCGACGTCGATCTCGTAAACCGAGGCCATCACTATCCAACCGAGCTCTCAGGCGGCGAACAACAGCGGGTAGCAATCGCTCGTGCATTTGCCAATGAGCCCACAATTCTTCTGGCCGACGAACCGACCGGAAATCTCGATTCGCGAAACGGTGCACATATTTTCGAGCTTATGACCGGGCTTCACTCGGCACGCAATGTAACGCTTGTTCTCGTAACCCACGACGGACAGCTCGCGGCCCAAGCTCAACGGCAGATCGTTTTGAAAGACGGGCGGGTTGTTAGCGATGCCGGAAACGGTCTATTTTTGTCCGAAGCATCTTGAAAACCTAAGCGGATTAGGATATCTTTATTTATGCCAACTGTTCTTACCGAGCGTGGCTTTCGTTTGATGATTTATACGGAAGATCATCCACCAGCGCACGTTCACGTCCTGAGAAGTGGAGCCACCGTGATCATAGAATTTGATGGCCCGCCGACCATTAGACGGAGTAATGGAATGAGGACGCGCGATATTGCCATTGCAAAAGCGCTTGTCGAAGATAACTTGGACTATCTTCGTGATGAATGGAGAAGGATTCATGGATGAAAGAAGAATAAAAGCGATAATGGACGACCCAGAATTTCAACGGCAGGTCGCCGCGGCAACCAAGCGAGGGAAAGAGGAGCATAAACGACTGCCAAAGGCTTCCAGTGCAAGATACGACAAAAAAACGCGACGAATTGTTTTAGAAATGCAAAATGGTGTAACGCTGCTCGTACCGGTAAATCTTGTTCAGGGTCTTCAAGATGGAAGCGACACAGAATTGGGTGACTTTTCTCTCATGCTCGGTGGGACCGAAATTCACTGGAACACGCTCGACGTACAGTTTTATGTCGAATCTTTTCTAAAGGGCGTTTTCGGTACGGCAAAATGGATGTCCGGACTAAAGGAGCATCTTGCCGAGATAGGACGAAAAGGCGGTCGTTCGACATCCGCCGCAAAGAAGGCGGCGAGTGCCGAGA
>JABFSB010000300.1 GCA_013140875.1 Acidobacteriota bacterium | reverse complement strand
CCCTTGCTCACGCGCGGGCTTCTGCAATTGCGCCGCACCACGTGCGGACGCGACTTGCGTTGACTTAAAATGCCAGGCGATCGCGTTTGCGAGGGTACCGCTTGAGATACCTGCTCCGGGATGGACGACCATGCTGGCGGGTTTGTTGATGACGGCGAGGAACTCGTCCTCGAAAACGATATCGAGCGGAATATTTTCGGGCTCGAACCGTGCGGCGGGTTCTTCCGTTAAGTCGATGTCGATCTCGTCGTTCTCGCGAAGCTTATATGACGGTTTTGCTTCTTTATCGTTTACAAGCACGTCGCCGTTTTCGATCAGCTTTTGCAGCCGTGAACGCGACCAGCCTTCGACACGTTCGGCTAGAAATGCATCGAGCCGCAGACCTTTGTCCTCAGCGAGAATTGTTAATGAATTATCGAGATTCACAAAAGACTTGATTGTTAATTGTAAATTGAATAATTGCCAATTGGAAAAGATGTTTCTTATTGTCCAATTAACAATTCGTCAATTTACAATTTACAATTCGGATTCGCCCGCGGTTGGCTGGTTTCGCTTTAAACGCACCGCTAGAAAAACTCCGCAAAAGATCGCGACGATCAAGCTGACGACCTGTGATGTCGAAAGGCCTGTTGCGGAGCTTAATCCAAACAAATCGCCCCGCGGATCATCGCGGATGAACTCAATAGTAAAGCGAAAGATCGAATAGATGATGCCGTAAGCGATCAGGATCTGACCGTCGAATTTCTTTCGGCGGTGAAGCCAGAACAGAAATCCAAAGACCGCGAGCATGGCGAAGGATTCGATCAACTGCGTTGGGTAAAGGAACAGATCTTCGCCGCTTGGGCCGTACATCGGGACGCCGGTGTATTCGTTACCCTGCTCGGTGAAATGGACGCCCCAGAAAAGATCGGTCGGCTTGCCCCAACAGCAGCCGGCCGCAAAACAGCCCTGCCGACCGAATGCTTGTCCCAACGCCACGGCCGGGGCAAATGCATCGGTGACTTTCCAAAAAGGCAGTTTGTAAAGCGGAACAAGCAACGCGACCGCAACAAAACCGCCGATTATTCCTCCGTATACCACGCCGCCCGAGCGGAGAAAATCGAGCGAGAAAACGTTCACGTGGTCATCGACGAAGAACATCAAGACCTTCGATCCGAGCAAGCCGCCGAGCAGCGTCCACAGGCCAAGATCGTATATCCGCTCACGCGGCAGCCCGTCACGCGCCGCGAGCCGCGATGCGACGAAAAGAGCCAGCAACATACCGCAAGCCAGCCAAATACCATAGCTGGTCACGGGAAAATTACCGATGCGGAATAACTCTGGATACATAAGGCAGAAACACGAGCGGTAGCGAGCGTGCCCGCTAATAAACCAAGGCTCGAAGTTTAATCAGGCACACTCCCTACTGGTCGTGTTTCTGCCTGTTGTTTTCGCTTGCTCAGGAACATATCTATGATCATCAGTCCCGCGCCGGTTACGATGGCCATGTCCGCAACATTGAACGTCGGATAATGCCACGAGCCGAATTGGACGTCGATGAAATCGACAACAAACCCGAGCCGCAGGCGGTCGGTGACATTGCCGGCAATTCCGGCCAGAAGAAGGGCAAGCGCGCCCAAAATACGATCATCGCTACGCGGCGTTCGCCAGAAAAAGTAGATGACCAGCGCGCCCGCGATCAACGCAACTATCGACAACCCCCAACGGCCGGTGCTGCCGTGGTCGTCCAGCATCGAGAAGGCAACGCCCGTATTCTGTGCATAGGCAAAATTGAGAAATCCCGGAATAACATGTCGTTCATCGCCAAAACGCAAGCTTCTGACGGCCCACGCCTTGGCCGTTTGATCGATCATAAAAACCCCGCCGGCAATGGCGAGGTACGCTATTTTCCAAATGACGTCGCTTTTCTTCACTGCGTTTTTTGGGCCGGCTGCTGTTTCGGTTCGGCGTAAAATGATTTGTTCACTATCTTCCATTCACCGTCTATTTTTAGCAGGGTCATGTAATCAACAAACTTAACGTTCGGATAATCCAGTACAATCCGGGCGACCGCGGCGTTGCCGGTTACGTCTATCGCCTCTATCCTGCGGCCCTCTTTTCGTTTCTCTTCATCCGCCGCCGGTTTGCCGGTAAACGCCCGTTTGATGAAAGAGTCAAGCGTCTCGCTCATGAATTTGCCATCACGAATGAAGGTCATGTTCCCTTCGGTGTAAAACGCTTTCCGAGCAAATTCCGGGTCGCCGGTCGCATGGGCTTTGATGTAATTTTCAAGCGGCACGCGCACTGCGTCTTTATCTGATGCCTGTGCCACGCAAGAAATCGCAAATGCGAAAAGTAACGCCGCAAATAGGATAGATGCCCTTCTCATATTGAAATATTTCCCTAAAGATTGATCTCTCTCAAATGATCTATACGATTTTGGCTGCCGAAGGTTGCTTAAAAGGAATCCGGATCTCTTTGTCCCACGTCTGCGACTGAGCGCCTTTGAAAAACTTAGCCTTCCGCGTAAGCAGCTGTGGGGGAAGACATTATCGCTTGAAAAGCTACACCTATTTTCTTCAGTAGGTGATATCGAAGATCGCCTTTGGTGCCTTCGTCTCTTTCCACCATTCGGCGTAGCAGACATCGGTACAGCCTATGGCGAATTTTACTACCTTCCACTTGCCGCCTGTTTTTCGAACGAGGCCGAAGAAGTTGTTGTCGAAAGCACCTTCGTTCTTTGCCTCAAAATAAACTGTATTTCGATAATTGGGCTCGCCGCCGTCGCTGCTCCTTGGGATACCGCCGACGAAAGCCCAGTTTCCCTGGACATTGAATTTGTCCGCCACAAAAACGATCTTCTGTTTAAGCTCACGCTCGACCGGCACGCGGAGAGCATCGAGGATCGCTTTTCGTTCTGACGAGCCTTTGTCGGGCGTGTAAACAGATTGAGCCGAGATGCCGCATGCAATGGCGATAACGGTGAAGCCGGCAAGTGCAAGTTTGTTTGTCATTCACAACTCCTTCGTGCTCTTTGTCACCTCTTTGCGTTCTTTGTGTCAATCCGACTTTTTAACACAAAGAACACAAAGTTTCTCACAAAGAGCACAGAGATTTTTACGCTGTCGCGGCCTTTTCTATTTCTGTTAACGCATCGATACAGCGTTCGCACACGGTCGGATACGTCGAAAATTCGCCGACCTTTGTTGAATAATTCCAGCAGCGTTCGCACTTTGTGCCGGCCGCTTTTTGGATCTCTACTTTTAACGCATCGCCCTCGCGCACTTCGACCTGCGAGACGATGAAGATGTAGCGTAGTTGATCGTAATAATCAAGCAAAAAGCGCGTCGTTCCGGCGTCGGTCGTCAGGACGACCTTTGCTTCGAGCGACGACCCGATCTGTTTATCGTTACGTGCATTCTCAAGCGCTTTCATGACTTCGTCACGGATCGCATAAATGCGTTCCCATTCGCCGAGCAATGCGGTGTCGACTTCGCTTACGGACTTAGGAAATTCGGCCAGATGCACGGATGAAAGTTTCTGTTCCGGTATGTTTTCCCACGCCTCATCGGACGTAAACGCCAGCATCGGCGCAAGCAGGCGGCATAAAGTGTCGGTTATCCGATACAGGGCAGTCTGCGCCGAACGCCTTTCTTTCGACTTGGGCGCATAGATGTAAAGCCGGTCTTTGATGATGTCGAAATATCGGGCCGACAATGTAACCGTACAAAAGTTGTAGATCGCGCCGTAAGCGGTTTGAAAATTGTAGGTTTTATAGCCTTCTAAAACCTTCGCGGCCACTTCATCCAAACTGGCAAGCGCCCAGCGGTCGATAGATAACAGTTCCGCTTCTGCTACCGCGTCGGTCTCATTATTGAATCCGTCAAGATTGCCGAGAGCATAACGCAGCGTATTTCTGAATTTACGATAAGCGTCGACAACCCGCGACAAGATCTCGTCCGAACAACGCACGTCTTCCGTGTAATCGACTGCCGCCGCCCAGAGGCGTAAGACCTCGGCACCGGATTTGTCGATTATTTCCTGCGGGGCGGTAACGTTCCCGACCGATTTCGATTGTTTCTTGCCTTCTCCATCGACTACCCACCCATGCGTGATGATCTGTTTATAAGGCGACTGGTCGTGCGCGGCCAGACCGCACATCAAACTGGAATTGAACCAGCCGCGATATTGGTCGCCGCCTTCGAGATAAACGTCGGCCGGGAAATGCAGCGTGTCGCCTCGGGTTTCGAGCACGGCGACGCAGCTTGAGCCGGAATCGAACCAGACGTCCAGTATGTCCGTCTCTTTTCGAAAATCGGCGCTGTTGCACTTTGGGCAAACGAATCCTGCCGGCAAGAGTTCGCTTTCCGGTCGCGCGTACCATGCGTCAGCTGTTTCGGCCGCAAAAATGTCGGCGACGTGATCGACTATTTTCGGGTCCGCAACCGGCTCGTCACAGGACTGACAATAGAAAACCGGTATCGGCACGCCCCACGAACGCTGCCGCGAAACGCACCAATCCGGACGGCCCTTGAACATATTCGCCATGCGGCCTTCGCCCCAGGCAGGGTGCCACTTTACTTTTTCTATCTCTTCAAGAGCGGCCTGGCGAAGAGGTACCGTCGCGGGGCCCATTTCGCCCTTACTCTGTGCGGGCTTTTGCACCTCATCCATCGTGATAAACCACTGCGGCGTGGCCCGAAAGATCACCGGATTTTTGCATCGCCAACAATGCGGGTATCGATGCTCGTATTTTTCGGAGTAGACGAGCATCCCGTTCTCGCGCAAAAACTCGACTATCTTCGGGTTAGCGTCGAAGATATTTTCGCCCGCCCAGTGCTCAACATCGGACGTAAACCGGCCGGCCGCGTCGACCGGCGTGTAGACCTCCAGGCCATACAGTCTACCTATGTGAAAGTCGTCCGCACCATGACCCGGAGCGGTGTGAACACATCCGGTGCCGCTCTTTGCCGACGCCTTATTTTCGAAACGTACATTCAGCTCAACCTCGGCATCGGCTTCGCCAAGCGTTACGTGGTCGCCGTTCATTATCAGCGACGTGCGATCAAGCCATGCGTGCTTTGCTTCGAGCCGGTCCAGTTTTGAACCCTTGAAGCGGGCAAGCTCAGTCTTGTTCTCAAAGCCGCAGGTCTCGGCAAAACTGTTCGCAAGCTCGGATGCAACGATGAAGACGTCGCCGCCAACGTCTATTGCCGAATAGTCAAAATCAGGATGTACCGCGATTCCCATATTCGCCGGCAGCGTCCAGGGCGTTGTGGTCCAGATAACAACAAAAACGTCTTTGCCGGCAAGCGCCGGATCGATCAAAGTCGGATCGCTTTTGAGCGGAAATTTTACGTAAACGGAGGGCGAAGTATGTTCGCGATATTCGACCTCAGCCTCGGCCAGCGCCGTTCGGTCATGGATGCACCAATAGACCGGCCGCAGACCTTTGTAAACGTAACCGCGTTCCAGAAAACACCCGAAGAGCCGCGCGGTCGACGATTCATATTCAGCCGACATGGTTAGATACGGCGTTTCCCATTCGCCAAGGATGCCGAGACGCTGAAAATCGCGCGTCTGATTGTTCATCGCGGTCGAGGCGTGCTCGCGGCAGATGCGGCGAAAGGTCGAGACCGGAATGTCAGTCTTGTTCTTGCCTTTCTCGGCCAGCTTTTTTTCGACGTGCGTCTCGATCGGCAGCCCGTGGCAGTCGTAACCCGGCACGTAAGGAGCGTCATAGCCCATCATCGAACGCGTTTTGACGACGAAATCTTTAAGGATCTTGTTCAACGCCGTGCCGATGTGGATGTCCGCATTCGCATACGGCGGGCCGTCGTGGAGGATGAATTTCTCACGCCCTTTGCGCGCCTCGGCTATTTGCGTATAAAGATCGGCCTCCTTCCACTTTTTCAATCTAGCAGGCTCGCTCTGCCCCAGGTTCGCCTTCTGCGCGAAATCCGTTTTCGGCAGGTTTACAGTTTTCTTTAGGTCTAACGTTTCAGTCATTGGTCAAAATAAAAATCCCAAGCTGTTTTCTTAGCTTGGGACCATTAAAGCAAAATTTCGCCACCGCTCAACTCAGGTTGAACGCAGTCCCTTTAATGACGCTTATAATGGGCGATGGCCTCCGCATATCCTTTTATCCTACCACAAATCAGCTGGATCCAGGTGCTCGCTAGTCGAGACTGTTTACTATGCGGATGTAGAATCCGCTCCGGCCAACAAACCGGCGACAGAAAGATCCTCGTCAATATCCGGCCAGTGAATCCCTATCCCGGCTGGGCTTATATCGCAATTCTCTCTCTCGGCACGCGTTGCTTTGCTCAAGCGCGGAAACCATAGGATAGGCACACTTACCACGCGGCCGTCGGCCAACGATACGTGCATCATGTCGTCGTCAAATTCAACCGCCTGGGCCACGGCAGACATGGGAACGTATACGCCGGACGTCTGTTTATTGCTTTCGCTCAGAATATTCATTCCAGGCCTCAATTAAGATTTCCCGATTCTCTGTCACGAACGCCTCAATTCTGCGGAGTTCGTGACCTCGATATCCGTAATTATATGCCAATTCGACTGGAATCAGCCAAAATTTTGCCTCGCCATCGGCGCCTCGGACGTGAATGTGCGGCGGTTCATTGTCCTCATTGCTGTAAAAAAGAACCTTAACGGTCCGATTCGAAGCACCGTTGGCATCACTCTTCCTCCACCGTACACAGCAGCGGATATTCCCTAGCTTTCGCAAGGTTCATCGCCTTTTCTGATTTCATGGTCGCGACCTCGTATGGATAGACGCCCGCCAGGCCGACGCCTTCGTTGTGGACTTTCATCATTATTGAGAAGGCTTCTACCGTTTCCCGCATAAACACGTATTCGAGCACGAAAACGACGAACTCCATGGTGGTGAAGTCATCGTTGTGAAGCAAAACCTTGAAAAGCTTGGGTTTCTCAAGCTTTGTCTTGCTCTCTGTAAGGACATCCGTATCTTGATCGGGAAATTCGGGCATAGGGAATGATTTTCCACAGATGGAAACTAATTAAAACAGATGAAAGACGCTGAATCCGTGTTCATCTGTGTTGATCTGTGGACGATATTCTATTCTTAAATCTTGCTCACCTCAAAATATGTCTTGATCGCCTTGAATTTGCCGGAATTATTGAGGATTTCGAAAGCTTCGGCGAAATTTTCGAGGCCGCTGATCTTGTGAGTCAGCATTCGCCCAAGCCAGCCGGGGTGCATGGCCTCGCAAAGGGTTAGGTCCTTAACTCCCAATTCAAAGTGCTCGCGGCCCGCGTTGACGGTGCCGACCATCGCGCGGTTGCCGAGGACGAACATTTGGTTGATCTTGTCGGACGGCACCTGATCGGTCTTGCGGTCGCCGCCGGTGACCGAGGCGAGGATGAGGATGCCGTTTTCGTTCAAGGCCTGCATCGCGTCGAAGACGATCGGCGAATAGCCGGTGCATTCGAAGACGAGGTCGTACTGGCCGTATTTTTCGGTACTTTGCTCGATTGTTGTTTCGGCGGTCGAATCGTAGATTGCCCCGATCGCTTCGCAAAGTTCCGCATTGAGATAACCTTTTCCGGCATCGCGGCCGAATCCGTGCACTCGGTAGCCACGCATTCGCAAGGCCATTACGGTCAACAGACCGACGTTCCCAACACCCAAAACCGCGGCCGTTTTCGGGTGCCAGATTTTTAGGCGTTCCTGGATGTCGCTTGCTTGTTTAAGGCCTTTTTCGATGATCGAAAGCGGTTCAAGCAGGACAGCGATCTCGGCAATCGCGGGCGGTATGCGAACGAGAAAATCGGCGTCCTCGACGTAATATTCCGCCATATAGCCGTGCAGCCGCGATATGCCGCGTTCGTAATATTTGTCGTCGGTGGTAAAGTCCTGCTCGCCAATCTGGTCGTAGATACTTTTTCCGCGCGGACGCCGGACCGTAGCTACAACGTAATTACCGGTTTCGAGTTCGGTCACGTTCTCGCCAACTTCTGCTACGCGGCCGAAATTTTCGTGACCGAGCACGAGAAAATCAAAGCCTTTCGGGGCGACACCGTATTCGGCGTTATTTATCTCGCGGTCCGTGCCGCAGGCCCCAACACGGAGCACTTCGACCAACACACCTCGGCCATCCTTGATGTCGCCGACCGAAGGTTTTTCCATTTCGACCAGGTGAACGCTGTTTTGTTTTTTCGGGACGACCGCGACCGCCTTCATACCTTGACCTCCACTGTGGCTTTTCGCTCGAGTTTACCCCATCCTACCAGGGCTCCGCGAATTGCGGCGACTACCGATTTGACCATGACCCAGTACATTACCTGCCGATAACCAAAACGCTGAAGAAAAAGCCAGCCCAGCAGGCTTTTTGGTTCGCGCTTTTCCATTAAGAACGCCGTAAGGGCACCCAGAAAATCGATTGTCAGGAACAGCGCGTAAAAAAACATCACGCTTTTTAGATTGGTCGGAGTGGTTGCGTACTCTTTTTGATGCTCGAGCAGCCCGATTGCCGCCGAGATTAGAGTCCATACGAACATCAGGTCCATAAGCGGCGATATCAAAGGGAATAGGACCTGAAAGACCCAGACATTGGGCATTGCCACAAAACCAAGCGTGCCGAAACGCGGGTTCAGCAGTGCATCTTTATGTTTCCACATGCATTGCAGCGTTCCGAACGACCAGCGAAAACGTTGCTTCGCCAGGCCGCGAAGCGTGTCCGGCGCCTCGGTCAGGGCAACGGCATTTTCTTCGTAACCGATTCTATAGCCCAGTTTTCGAATACTTATTGTCAGGTCCTGGTCCTCGGCCAGCGTGTCGGAGGAAAAACCGCCGGCGGCCTCCAAAACGCTTTTACGCCAGGCCCCGACCGCACCGGGAACGACCGTTATGCAATTGAGCGAAGCGAAAGCCCGTCGGTCGAAGTTTTGCGAGGTTATATATTCCAGGGCCTGCCACTTGGTAACGACGTTGATTCGATTGCCGACCTTTGCATTGCCGGCAACGGCGCCGACCCTTTCATCGGCAAAGCGATGAGCAAGCGCCGCTATAGTTTCCGGCTCGAAAATCGTATCGGCATCGAGTGCGACGATTATCTCTCCGACCGCCTTCCGGAGCCCGAAATTCAAGGCCTCGGCCTTTCCGCCGTTTTCCTTTGTGAACAACCCCACCCGCGGGTCGTCGCCGAAACGTTCGCTCACCGTCCGGAACGTTGCATCGGATGAACCGTCATCGATCACGACGATATCGAAATTCTTATAAAGCGACGCAAGCAGGCTTTCAACCGTGCGGCAGATCACTTTTTCCTCATCGTACGCCGGTACAACGATGGTAACGTGCAGCAAGTATCTCTCGCCGAAATGAGCGTCATCGCGCCGTTTCAATCGTATAAAC
>JABFSB010000012.1 GCA_013140875.1 Acidobacteriota bacterium | reverse complement strand
ATTTTAACCCAGGCCTCCGAGATTTCGCTGAGTTCGCCGAGAGATCCGTCGTCTTTTCAGACATGCTCTTCACACGTTCTGTTCCCTGGCCAAAGGGTCATCCTGCTCAGACGGTTCCGTCGCCGGCGTCGTAAGTGGATGCCGAGCTTGTATCGACGGCTGCCGTATCGATGCCGGTATCTACCGATGCGACCGAAGCGTCGTATGCTCCGGCCGAGCCTGCGTCATAGGCCGCACCCGCATCGTACGCGCCCGCCGATCCCGCGTCGTAAGTGCCGGGATCGTAACTTCCGCCGGATTCTACCAGCGACGACGCATCTTCCTGATAGTTATAGCTCTCCTGATCGGCGTGAGAAGCAGATTCATCGGCTGAGGCCTGATAGGCGTCGGCCTGGTCCAGGTTACGCTGAACGCCGTCGGCATCGCCCTGGGCCGCGTACCATTCGGCATTATCAACCGCCGCATCGGCATTTTTTTCCTGGTAGACGGCATTGTCGAGATGGTATACGTCGTTGTCGGATTGACCGGTGTGATCGGCACCGCCTGCACTGTAGTCGGCATCGCCGGTCGCATACGCCGCGTTCTGAGCATCTTCCTTGGCGGCTGCGTAATCGCCGTCTTCGATATGTTCCTGCTGCTGTGCCTTATAGTCGTCCGCGATCTCTTGTTTCCACGCCGCGTTTTCAAGATCGGAGGAATCGGAGGTTCCGAGCATCGACGAATCACCTGCCTGATAAGCCTCATTTTCAGCAACTTCACGAGCTTCCGCCGCGGCCTGATAATCGCCCTTGGCTACGAACTCGTCCGCCGCCGCTTGAGATTCTTTCGCCGCGTCCGTGTGGGCCTGCTGTTCAGCCAGGGCCGCCGCAGCTTCCTCTGCGGTGCTCGAAGTGGAATCGCCCGAAGTTCCCGAGAAACCGGCGTCGGCCGTCGAGTCGGCGAAAGCCGGCTCGGCAGCGGAAATCTCGGAATATTCAGTGGACTCCTCGGTTACTTCCGTATATTCCGCCGAGCTATCGGCAATCGGAAAACCGTCTTCGCCGACCGTGAATTCTACCGAGTTTGTCGATATCTCTTCCTCGGTCGGCAATCCGCCGGCCGATTCAATCACGAAATCGACCTGTCCATCGCCATCGATGTCGGCGACATCCATTTGACCGTCGCCGTCCGTGTCGGCCATTGCAGCATCGGCCTGTCCATCGCCATCGGTATCAAAAACCGCGACATCGAGATTTCCGTCGCCGTCCGTGTCTTTGCCGACCGCGTCGATCTTGCCGTCGCCATCGGTATCCGCGGCCGCGATATCGAGCTGACCGTCGCCATCCGTATCGGCACCGGCCGTGTCGAGTTTGCCGTCGCCGTCATAGTCCATGAAGGATACTTCCTGGTCGGTCGAGCCGTCGTCGAACATGGCCTCAACGGCACCTTCGGCAAAACTCTTGTCGTCGCCAGACAGGTCTTCTGCCTTCGCCGTGGTGATCTCAAACTCTTTTTCACTGCCATCCGCGCCGGTTTCCGTGATAGTGATATTTTCTTCAATCGCCATAATCTAAATTCTCCTGTTTATTCGGTCTGCGGGCCTCGGTACCTTGGTCGGCCTTTACATTTTTCTTAAGACGCGTGATCGCCCCGCATTTTGCGCTCGGGCATTTCACCGGCAACTCCGCTTTGCCGTCCAGGGCTTTGCGGGGTATGCGCATCGGCGTTCCGCAGGTCGAGCACTTGAATCTCAATGTATTCGGATCTTCCTTCGGCTTTGGCGGCGGCGGAGCGGCCGCTTTTATCGTTTCGGAGATAATGCGAAGCGAGTTTTGCAGCTCCGGGCTTTGGGCAAACTGGGAAATCAGCTTAAGGCGCGGCCCGATGTATGGTGTCGATGTGGTGGTTAGCTCAGAAAGTTTCGAATATGAATCGTCGTCGACCGACTGCTGCTCAAGCCACGATTCAATGTTGATCTGTTTATAGATGAAGGATGACTTCAGCGACCACGACAATAAAACCCGGCGGGCAACTTCCTCGCTGCCCACCGTCAGCAGCCCGGCCCGGTCGGCGGTGATCTCGGCCTGTCGCGCCCAGGCCAATAATGGCATTTCGATCGCGCCGCCGATCAACGCCGACGGGCTAAGAGCATTGAATATTCCGCCCGCCATAAAGCCTTTTGCCGGCCCCTGCTCGCCCAAAAAGAACCTGATAACCGTCTTCCATAATGCGTGGCCGGCCTTGCTGTGACCCATCTCGCGGGCGAGCAGGAACAACATATCGACTCCCTGAAAGTTACCCGCCAGGGCCGAGCCCACCACGACGAATGAGTCTTTTTCGGTCCCGAACGTCAAACAGTCCCACGGTCTTTCGCCGGAAAGATAAACGTCCGGCATGTGCGACATGCCCAAAATCCGGGCCGCGCGTACGGCCTGGCCGAAAATGTGCGGCATCTGTTTTTCGCCAAGAAGAACGCTGTTGAAGGTCGTCTCGATCCATCGGCGACCGACCTTTTCGGATACAGCCTTTGCCGCCATGTTTAGCGGAGTCATCGAGCGGAGTACCGACATGGCCTTTGCATCCGCGGCCCAGGCGAAAGCCGAGGTGTCGACGTGATAGCCAGGCGCCAGCGGCTTAAGTGATCGGCATTCACGGCAAATGACTACTTTGTCCGGGAGATTGGCCGGATTGCCGCTACAGGTGTAACACCCGACCGGCTGCGGCGAATATTGCTGATACTGATTTTGCTGGTAATACTGCTGCTGGTTTTGATACTGCGGGCCGCGCTGATTCGGCGGCGGTGGCTGAGGAAATTGGTGCTGAGGCGGTAAGTTCGGTGCCGGTGCCGCTTGGCCGGGCGGTGGCTGAGTCATTACGACCGCAATGCCGCAATAGATACAGAATTTCGACCCGGCCTGCGGCTGTTCGTGGCCGTTACTACATTTGATCACCTTCGACATAAAGCGTTTCGGAAACGAACTTTAATAAG
>JABFSB010000343.1 GCA_013140875.1 Acidobacteriota bacterium | reverse complement strand
GGCCGACACCGACCGTTTCCACTATCACGAAATCAAAACCGGCGGCATCCAATATGGCGACTGCATCGACCGTCGCACGCGACAATCCACCAAGATTTCCACGCGTCGCCATCGAACGTATAAAGACGTTCTTGTCTAAACCGAGCGTGGCCATCCGTATCCGGTCGCCAAGGATCGCACCGCCGGAAAAAGGGCTGGACGGATCGACACAGATGATGCCGACCTTTCGGCCCGCGTCTTTGTAATGAAAGGCGAGTTTATCTACCAGCGAGGATTTTCCGGCTCCCGGTGCTCCCGTAATTCCGATCACCAGCGCGTTTCCGGTTTTCGGAAAAACGGCTTTCATCAGCTCGGCCGCATCCCGCGAGAGGTTCTCGACCCGCGAGATCGCCCGGGCTATTGTTCGAGGATCACCTTGGAAAAGCTTGTCGATAAATTCTGATTCCAACATGGTCTAGGTAAGCGGCAATCTTCTCATTTTTCGCGGAAAAACGAAAAACGACTACTTTATTTGCGAAGCTCACACGAAGTAAGGCGATATATCCAACTGTTGGATATATCGCCTTACTTCGTGTGGATTTTTGCATTGGCTCTACATCTGCCCTTCATCTGCCGATGGGCCGTAGATCGACGGCACCGCGATGTCATTGAGGCGGAGATACACCGATAGCTGACCGCGATGGTGAACGATATGATTCATCACGAACGATCGCATGACCGCGACTTTCGGCAACGTGAAATAGACTGTCTCGCCATTCCGCATCGTCCAGTTCTCCATAAACACGTCATCGGTCGTATTTCTTAGCACGTCGATCGCTTCGGCGACGTTTTTGTCGAGGTACTCGACCAGTTCGTCGGTCGTCGCGGGTTCGAGCGGTTTGTAATCGAATTTCGAAAAATCCAGTTCGGACTGTTGAAGCGTCACGGCGGTCCAATTGAACATCTCCGCAATGTGAACGGCCAGTTTTCCAAACGTCATCGACTTTTCATGCGGTTTCCAGTCGAATTTATCGGCCGGAACGCGCTCCAGGCACGTTCTGGCTACGGCGGCTTCCTGCTGCATTTCGGCGATCAGGGCCGATGCTATGTTGTTGGAACTTACTGCTGCTGTTGAACTCATACAATTTCTCCTTATCTTTGGAATTGACTAAGGCCAACGATAATAGCGCACAATGTTGCAAGGATGCAACATGAAACATGCGGAAGCCCGCGCGTAAGCAAGGGCTTAACATCCAACGTTGTCCATTAAGCCCCTGCTCACGCGCGGGCTTCCGCACTTTACGCCTTCAGCAGACTTTTGGCAATGACCAATCGCTGGATCTCGCTGGTGCCTTCACCAATGGTGCAGAGTTTTGAATCGCGCCAGTATTTTTCGGCCGGGTAATCTTTTGTATAACCGTAGCCACCGTGGATCTGTACCGACTCTTCCGAAACGCGGACGGCGGTCTCTGACGCGTAAAGTTTCGCCATCGCTGATTTCTGCGTAACCGGTTTGCCTGCGTCTTTGGCCGCCGCGGCTTGAAGCGTCAGTAGCCGCGAGCATTCGATCTGGGTAGCCATATCGGCGAGTTTGAACTGGATTGCTTGAAATTCAGAGATCGGTTTGCCGAACTGCTGGCGTTCTTTTGCGTATTTGACCGCGGCTTCGTAAGCACCTTGTGCGATGCCGACCGAGAGTGCGGCGATCGAAATGCGTCCGCCGTCCAGCACCTTCATCGCCTGCAGAAATCCTTCGCCTTCGCTGCCCAAGCGGTTCTCGTCGGGAACATAGCAATCTTCGAAAACGACCGAGGCCGTTTCAGACGCACGCATTCCGAGCTTGTTTTCTTTTTTGTCGGACCGAAAGCCCTCCATTGACTTGTCGAAGATAAACGCTGAAATTCCGCGATTGCCTTTTTCCTTATCGGTAACCGCGACCGCGACAAGCGTTTCACATGTTATCGCGTGAGTGATGAAATTCTTCGACCCATTTACCTTCCAGCCGCCGTTCGATCGGATCGCTGTCGTCCTGGTGCCGGAAGCATCCGATCCGGCCTGCGATTCGGTCAAGCCCCACGCGCCGAACGATTCGCCTTTAACGAGCGGGACCAGATACTTCTGTTTCTGCTCCTCAGAGCCGAACATATAAATATGGTTCGAGCAGAGCGAGTTATGCGCCGCGACCGAAAGCCCGACGGACCCGCAAACCCGGCCTATCTCTTCGATTATCGTTGCGTATTCGACATACCCCATTCCGGCGCCGCCGTACTCTTCAGGAAACAGCACGCCCAAAAGGCCAAGTTCGGCAAGCTTTGGACGCAGTTCGACCGGGAAGTGCTGCGATTCGTCCCACTCCATTACGTTAGGACGTATCTCGCTTTCGGCGAATTCGCGAATACTGTATTTGATCTGCAGTTGTTCTTCGTTTAACTCAAAATCCATAAGCCATCTAGTATAAATAAGAGTTATACTAGCATAACTTGTACAGATATTCAAGGGTTGCCTGTTTTGGATGATGACAGAAGAATCGTTAAAATCGTTTTGGATATGGATTGGCGAGCGAACATCTTACATACGGACGAACAGGTGCGAGAACTCCTGACCGAGACAAAGCGGATTGCGGTGCTGGGCATCAAGCCTGAATCGCATGCGATGCAGCCTGCTTTTTACGTTTCAAAGTATATGGCCGAGATGGGATACGAAATCATTCCCGTCCCGGTTTACTATCCCGAGATCACGGAAATTTTGGGAACGCCGGTATATCGCAGCTTGATGTCGGTGCCCGGTGACGTCGACATGGTGAACGTCTTTCGCCGCCCACATGATATCGCGAAGCACACCATCGAAATTCTTGCAAAAAGGCCAAGGTCCGTCTGGTTTCAGCTTGGCATAACTAATGACGAAGCCGCAGAGAAGTTTGCCCGGGCGGGAATCAAGGTCGTCCAGGACCTTTGCCTGATGGTCGAGCACCGGACCTTGCTGCGTTCCGCGGCTTCGTGAC
>JABFSB010000159.1 GCA_013140875.1 Acidobacteriota bacterium | reverse complement strand
GTATAAAATATCAATTATTAAGGTCGCCCTATTTTATCCGATGAAGCAATGCCCAAAATGTGAGCGCTGTTACCTCGACTCGACTCTGAATTTCTGTCTCGAGGACGGCGAACCGCTTCGGGATTACGTTCAGATGTCGGATTTTCCGACCGAGGTGATGCCGCATTCCTTTGGCGTCAGCGAATCGCGGACCAAGCTCTTTTCGGCCGGACCGTCCGGCGAGGCGGCATATGCTCCGCCGGATACGGTCTCTCGAAGGCTGAATTCGATCGCCGTTCTCCCGTTCACTCACATGAGCAGCGATCCGGATGACGAATATTTCTGCGACGGTTTGGCCGAAGAGCTGATAAACGCCCTCGCAAAGATCGACGATCTAAAGGTCGCCGCCAGAACGTCGGCTTTTTCGTTCAAGGGTAAAAACGTCGATATCGCTGCCATCGGCCGCCAGCTTGGTGTTGAAAACGTACTGGAAGGCAGCGTCAGAAAATCGGGCAATCGACTTAGGATAACGGCCCAGTTGATCGGCACTTCGGACGGGTATCATATTTGGTCCGAACGTTACGATCGCGAAATGCGGGACGTTTTTGAGATCCAGGACGAGATCACCCTTGCGGTTACGATAGCGTTGAAATCGAAACTGTTCGGAACCGCGGAAAACGATCAGCTTGCATTGCTGCTGCAGGAGCTCAAAAGCCACAGCAACGATGTCGAGGCGTACAACCTTTATCTTCGCGGCCGGTTTTATATAAACAAATTTACGACCGCCGACGCTTTCAGGGCCGTCGAGCTGTTCGAGCAGGCGATAGAGCTCGATTCAAGCTTCGCTCCGGCCTACGCCGGCCTTGCCGATGCGCTCATAATGCTGACGGAAATGGGCCCGATGGCGCCGCACGAGTCGATGCCGAAGGCAAAGACAGCCGCGCTGAAAGCGATCGAGCTGGATGAGTCTTTGGCCGAAGGGCACAGTTCGCTCGGCATGGTGCTTCAAGTTTATGATTACGATTTTGCCGGGGCTGAAGAGCAGTTCCAACGGGCGATCAAACTAAGCCCGAATAACCCGATCCCGCGTCAGTCTTACGCCGTCCTGTTGACCGAGCTTGAAAGACTCGACGAGGCGGATCACCAGTTCAAACGGCTGCTCGAGGTCGATCCTTTATCGCCGGTCAGCAACTGGATCTACAGTTTTTGCTTATTCCTGTCCCGCCGTTATGACGCCGCCCTCGAACGGGCAAACGCGACCCTCGATCTCGACCCGAATTTTGGCGTCGTTTACCTAAGCGTTGCGTTCGCGTATCAGATGAAAGGCGAGCACCGCCTGAGCGTCGATGCGTACGCCCGCTGGAGCGAGGTGATGGGCTCACCGGAAAACGCGGCCTATATCCGCGATAGTTTTCAGGGCGGCTGGGAAAATTTCCTCCGCGCCATGACCGACGAAAAGCGGACGGTGACCTTCTCTTCCTACATAACCGCGGTCTTTCACGCGACACTCGGCAATACCGACGCTGCCATCGCCAATCTCGAAACCTCATTGCAAAAACGCGAATCCCACATGGTAATGCTGAAATCGGATCCCCGGTTCGACGCAATCAGGAACGATCCTCGCTTTCGGGAACTACTCAGTAAAGCGGGCTTCCCGGAGGATAGTATTCAAAGGAACGGTGCCTGAGCGGTCGGGCCGCGTTTCTTAAATTTGCGGCCGGCGATAATTCTAAGACAGATCAAAAAGGTTGAAGGAAAAAACCTCGGTGAAGCTTATGAAAAAATCAGTCTGGATAACTTTTCTGGTTATTGTGTGCGTGCAGTTTGTGTTAACGCAAAACAACGTCGAGATATTCGACAAGTATGCCGATGCGTCCCGTAAGGTTTGGAACGTGCCTGGAATGTCGGTCGTGATCGTTCAGGACGGCAAGGTGCTTTTGTCCAAAGGGTACGGCGTTCGGGAACTCGGAAAAAACGAGCCGGTGGATACGCAGACGCTTTTTGGATGCATGTCCACGACGAAAGCAATGACGGCCGTCGCGATGGCGATGCTCGTTGATGAAGGCAAAGTTTCGCTGGATGACAGCGTTACCAAATATCTGCCGGATTTTCATGTGGATGATAGATACGTGACCGGCGACATAAGAGTTAGGGACCTGCTCACGCACAACACCGGCGTCGGGAATGCCGACTTTCTCTGGGCCTGGACGCCTGAATTGACATCCGCCGAGGTCGTCCGCCGGATGCAGTACGCAAAGCAGGTATATCCCCTGCGTGGCGGATTCATTTATCAGAACATTATGTATCTCGTCGCCGGCCAGGTGATCGAAAAGGCAAGCGGCATGTCGTGGGAACGTTTCGTGACCGAGCGTATTTTTCTTCCGCTGGGAATGAAGAACACGTTCGCGAACTACACGCTTTCGCAGAAGTATGCCAACCGGTCGAGCGCCCATTTCGAGATCAAAGGAAAGGTCCAACCGATCCCCGAGGACATTGCCGACCCGATCGGCCCGGCCGGATCGGTCTGGTCGACATCCGATGATATCGGCAAATGGGTCAATTTTATGCTCGGTAATACTACGGTCAACGGCAAGCAGCTGCTGAAGCCGGAGACGTATAAAGAATTGCTGCGGCCGCAAGTCGTGATACCGCCGGGCGGCGGATTTTATCCGACGGCCGCACTCACGAAACCGCACTGGACCACCTACGGCCTCGGGTGGTTTCAACACGATTATCGCGGCGAGATGGTGAATTTTCACACCGGCAGCCTCGATGGCCGCACCGCGATCATTGGATTGATCCCGGACAAGAAATTCGGCATCTACATCTTCGGCAACATCGATCACGCCGAAGTTCGTCACGCTTTGATGTACAAGGCGTTCGATCTTTTCGCTTTCGGCGACAACGGCCGCGACTGGAGCACCGAGGCAAAAACGCTCTACGACGGCCTGAAGGCAACCGGCAAAAAACAGGTCGCCGAGCTAAAGGCAAAACGCAACCCGAAC
>JABFSB010000435.1 GCA_013140875.1 Acidobacteriota bacterium | reverse complement strand
GTGAATGTAGCTGTGCGGTCGCGCGAAGATTCACATGATAAACCAAAGCTCCTCGCCAAAAGTAATCTGAAGTGGTTAGTTTGGGGCAGTGTGATCCTGGTTTTCCTTTTCGTCTTCCTGTTGGTTGTCGCCGCGGCCGTTCTTGTCTTCATGTTCCGATCCCGTTTGATGTAGGATTTGCCAATCCTTTCAATTGTCCGAGCCCAAATGCCACGCGAAATAAAAAACCACGAGCAGATCGTCGAGGCATTTGACCGTGTTGAGATCGTATCCGAATTGATCGAAAAGGAGCCAAACGGCGAGTTTCGGAATGAGCTTGATATAGACATCATCCTGTTTGGCCGGAGCTACCGGGGTAAACAGGTTGGTCCGTATACGCGTCTGCTTGAGTTTTCACCCGGCGAAGTAATTATCCAGGAGCGGACGTGGGAAAGCGGCATCTTTTACATCCTTGTCAAAGGAAAGCTCGAAGCCTCCATCACCCTGGAAAATGAACAGCAAAAAAAGGTTGGCGAGATACCCGAGGGTAATTCGTTTGGCGAAATGGCCCTACTTTCAGGGACACGAAGAGCGGCGACGGTTTCAGTAGCAAGCGGTGCCGAACCCGCGCTCGTCCTAGAATTTACCCGCCCCGCACTGCGGCTTCTTCGTAAGTTACCACGTTTCGGAAAGGCTCTCGACCGCAATTATCGTACTTACGGACTTTCACTGACACTAAACGAATTAAGGGACATTACGCACGGGCCTCTCGAACCGGACGTGCTGAAGGCTTTGAATGAAGCGGCCCGATTCACGGTTTACGAAGCGGACCACGTTTTGTTTCAGGAAGGCGATCCAATCAACCGGGTCGTTTATGTCCGAAACGGCTGGATAGAGCGCGTCAGTGGTGTAGCTTTTAACCCGGATGCGGCTGACCTTCTGCTAGATACTGACGATTCCGTCGGGCTAGATTTTCTGGGTGCCGGTGCTTGCCTGGGTTTGGAAGCCGTCGAAGCACCGGGAAAATGGGGGTACACGGCAACGGTACGCGGGAGGGCCGAAGTTGTCGAGATCGCTGTCGATCGACTTCGCGAAGAAAAGCAGATGATGGCAATCGTCGTGCCGATTTTACAAAGATCCGCCAGATCGGACGATTCTCCGGTTCCTCGGCATCCGGAGGACCCACGTGTTTTGATGGCGACAAGCAAAGAAATCGAAACCGGCGTTGTAGACGGTATTAACTTGCTTGTGATGGACATGGCGAAATGCATTCGCTGTGGGAATTGTTCGCTCGCCTGTCATAAGGTACACGGTAATTCACGGCTCGTCCGGCGCGGTATCCATATCGAACGCCCTACAAGACCTAACAGCTCAACCATACAAAGCGTTCTCATGCCTTCGGTTTGCATGCACTGCCAGGACCCCGAGTGTCTGACCGGCTGCCCGACCGGGGCGATCGCCCGGTTTCCCAATGGCGAAATCGATATTCACCCTGTTACTTGTATTGGCTGCGGCGATTGCGCAACGCATTGTCCTTATGATGCCATCTCGATGATACCGATACCGGGAAAGGCTGAAGATTTACCGGCAAGAACGGCATTTGCAAAACTTCGCTCTGTTTTTTCATTGGGTGTTGCCGAGCTTCCGGCCCCCGTCACGCAAACTGAAAATCTTCTGGCCGTAAAATGCAATCTCTGCAAGGACACCGGTATGAATCCGCCAGGCGCAAAAACGGCCGCGTATTCGTGCGAAGAGAATTGCCCGACAGGGGCGTTGGTTCGCGTAAATCCGCATGAATATTTTGACGAAATTAACCAAACGTTGGGGCTCATCCAGCGCAGCAAAACTCATGCAATCGGCGTAAACATTCATAGGTTTGATCTGTGGTCGGCCATTTGGCACGTGATCGGGGTCGCCGCCGTCGCCTTCGGCGGTGGTTTGGCAGTTTGGGCAACCAGGGTATTTTCTCAGGACATTTCATTGAGGCCGGGTTCCTGGATGACGATGCGTTGGCTGACGGGACTTGCGGGATTCGCGAGCATCATTTGGGTGATGGCATATCCCGCAAGAAAGCAAATTTACCGGCGGCGGGCCGGGGCGTTGCGCTATTGGATGCTCTCGCACTATTATGTCGGCGTTCTGACCGGCATTCTGCTTCTCGTCCACGGCAGCCAAAGCTCCGGCGGCTTTTTTAGCGCGTTTTTGATGATTTCATTTGATCTGGTTATTGCCACCGGCCTTTTCGGGGCGGCGTGCTATTTGATCGTGCCACGTTTTATGACACGGATCGAACGCGAACCATTACTTTTAGAGGATCTCAAACAGCGCCGCGAAGAACTACGGGCGGAACTCGTTCGAGCGAGTGAAGAAACCGACAATGACGACTTGAAAAATCTGATCCATAGAAAAGTGCGCCGGCGCTTCCTGGGCTTGCGTTATCTTTTTCGGCAGTACTATCGAAAAGAAGACCTTCCGGAAATGCTGGCCGAGGCCCGGGAGGAATTTCGCTCGGCCGCCGATGGAATGGGGCGTGCTGATGACGCCCGATTGATGGAAGCGGTGGAAAATGCGGCAACACTACGGCGTGTCGATGCTCTTTGCTATTTGCACCAATTGCTAAAATTATGGGTCGCGCCGCATGTGCTATTCACGTCGATCATGTTGGTCCTGATGGTGATACATATAATTCAAGTAACATATTTTAATGTTCGATAGGAAGAATGATCGCCACATCAAAATGAACCGCTAGTAGGATAGACATCTCATGAAGGAGGCCGAAAAATTTACAGTTCTTTTTGCCGACGGCAATGCAGACGCAAAGCTGTTTGATAAAGAGAGCATTCTCATCGGCCGTTTGGAGGAGTGCGAGATAGTTTTGGATCACAAATCCGTTTCCAGGATTCACGCGACTATCATTTATCGCAATTCGAAATATTTTCTGATAAACCTCTCATCGTCAAATATCCTGACCGTGAACGGCAGGCGGCTCGAGGCAAAAAAGGGCGAT
>JABFSB010000205.1 GCA_013140875.1 Acidobacteriota bacterium | reverse complement strand
TCCGGAAGGTCCGGCCCGTCATAGAATCTTGGCCGTTGCTCTTTCGCCCACTGGAATCGAAATTCGTTCAGCAATGTCGCGGAGAAGTTCGTGACCAACTGACCGATGAACGAGTTCGATTTGTCCGTTTCACGTCCGTTTGCACTGGAGCCCCAGGTCGGAACGTCAAAAGTTCCGTTTACCTGTTCGGCCCGGCTGTAGTTGTGACGCAGCGTCAGAAGATTATCCTTGTTCAGCTGAATGTCGACTTTGCCGAGCAGAACATCGGCATCATTCGTTCGTTGGATCACGGTCTGTTCATTCGGCGAATTGAAACGCGTGGCAAAGATCGTGACCAACCGCGGATCGATAAAATTCGGTTTGCTGCTTTTGCCGTCGTTCCTTTCATAGGCGACGAAGAAAAAGGCTCTGTCCTTCTTGATAGGTCCGCCGACGTTTCCGCCAAACTGATAGTTGGTGAAATCTTCGGTAGGCAATCCGGCGGCGACGGCATCCGGATTCTGGCCGGAAAGAGTTTGGTTTCTAAAAAAGAGAAATGCTGCTCCGGAAAAGCTGTTCGTCCCTGATTTTGTGACCGCGTTGATAAATCCGCCGGAACTGCGTCCGAACTCAGCCGACGCTCCGACCGGCACGACCTGGAATTCCTTCACCGATTCAAGGCTGATGGTAAACGCCGGACGCTGACCACCGCGTTGCTCGCCGAAAAAGGGATTGTTAGCATCGGCACCGTCGATCGAAACATTGTTTTGAATACCTTTCTGGCCGTTGATCGTAATCTCGTCACCGTCCGGGCCTTGCACGATCGAGACGCCTGGTGTGAGCAAGGCAAACCGCGAAAAGTCACGGCGATTGATCGGCAGGTTCTCGACCGAACGCTCGTTGATCTGTGTGGACAATTCCGTCCGGGCCGTATCGACAGCTTCGGCGTCGGCCGAGACGTCGACGGTTTCGGTGGCCGATCCAACCTTGACCGCTATGTTCAGCGCCAAAGTCTGGCCGACCGTGACATCGACATTCTCAAGAACGTATGGAGCAAACCCGGACGCGTTTGTCGTTACGCGGTATTTGCCGAGTGGCAGAAGCGGAGCGGTAAAGAATCCGCCGGAGTTGCTCGTTACGGTGCGTTCGAAACCGGTCTCGGTATTCCTGACTACAATCGAAGCACCGCCGACCACTGCTCCGTTCGGGTCGGAAACAATGCCCTGAATGGTACCGGTTGTAGCCTGGGATTGGCCCAAAACGAACATCGGCAGCACAAAAAGGGAGAACGCGAAAATCGAAGAGATGATCTTTCTCATATAGTTTTTCCTTGCAAGCAGGACAGAAGATAAAGTTAGGCTAAAATGCCTTGGTTTCAACAAATTAGGTGTGTGGACAATCACGAAAAAGGCCTTTGGGTTTCGTATCCGCAAAACGTATTAAGAAAAGGTTAACGGATTATAATGCCGAAGTTTTGCGAAAAACAAATGGCCGGATGTTAAATCTTTTGAATATTTACGCGTCAGGCCCGGCTTACCGTCTTTCCGGCGATTTTGGGCAAATATGATAATCTAGAGTCCTGGGAGTAGTGGCCGCGTTCTTTGCCGATTACGCTTTTTGGAGATAGCACATGCTTTGGAAAATAGTGATGATACTGGGAATTCTCGGCGTTTTGCTCGGGCTCGCCGTGACTGGTATTTCCCTTGCCCTGCCGATCGCGACCGATGGACGGACGAGTTGGGAAGAAGCCATGATCGGCATTATTCCCGGCGTTCTCCTGTTGATCGTGGCGTTTATGATGTTTATCGTCGGATTGATTTTTGTGCTGAAGAACCGGAAGAAGTAGAGAAGTGTTGAAGTCCTTCAAGATCAGAGATATCGAAATAAACCCACCGCTTGTCCTGTCACCGATGTCGGGAGTAACGGACTTTACTTTTCGGCGGCTGATCAAGCGGCGCGGCGGCGTTGGTCTGGTCGTGTCGGAATTCATCTCGTTTGAAGGCTTAACCCGACATAATCCTAAATCGAAGCGTCAGATGCGTTTTGACGAGGAAGAGCGGCCATTCGCGGTTCAGATCTTCGGCGGTCAGGCTCCGCGAATGGCAATGGGCGCCGAGATGGCCGAAGAGATCGGTGCAGACATCCTGGATGTAAACTGTGGCTGCCCGGCGCCGAAGGTTGTCCGAAACGGCGGCGGCTCGGGCCTCTTGCGCGACCTGCCGCGGTTGGAAGAAATTCTCAAAGAGATCAAGAAAACTATTTCGATCCCGCTGACGTTAAAACTTCGCACGGGTTTTTCCGATTCGACCATAAACGTCGTCGACGTGGCGAAGATGGCGGAACAGTGCGGCGTCGAACACATTCAGGTACACGGCCGGACCCGCGAACAGGGTTACAAGGGGCTCGCGAACTGGGACCTGATCAAACAGGTGAAACAAGCCGTCAGCGTGCCGGTCTCGGGCAACGGTGACATTACGACCATCGAGTACGGCCTGAAACGCTGGAGCGAAGCCGGAACCGACGGCGTCCTGATCGGCCGCGGTGCGATGCAGAATCCGTGGATATTTCGCCAGATCAAGGACGTGCTCGACGGCCGCGAACCTTATCAGCCGGACCTGGCCGAGAAAAAAGACGTCCTGCTCGAATTTTTTTCGATGTGCCGTGAAGAAATGCCGGAGATCGTAGCGTTGGGTAAAATGAAGCAGCTCGCCGGGCAGTTCACAAAAGGCCTTGCGGGCGGAGCACAATTCCGGCAGACGCTTTACCATTCGCATTCGGCACAGGAGATACTGGACAATATAACCACGTATTTCGAAAACCTCTTCGCTGGCAACCGTTACGGCGATGGCGTAATCGAAGCGGATGTAGAAACGATAGATTCCTGCGACGCCTTTCTCGGCGTCGATCATGCAAAAGACATTTCAGGTGCGGCGGTTGTTGCTGGAAATTGAACTTCCGTCCGGCCTCTCATGACCAAAAAAGGAGTGTTTATGAAGAAGATTATTGCTGCGT
>JABFSB010000503.1 GCA_013140875.1 Acidobacteriota bacterium | reverse complement strand
AAATCACCGCATTTCCGCGATCAGTTTGAAGCCTGGAATTCAGGTACACCGGCCGTATTTCCATTTACCAACGCCGCCGTCGAAGCGGCTGCAAAAACAACCACTACATATCAGGCGAAAAAGTAACTGCGACTAAAATTTACGCCCGCGAATTACGCGAATCATCGCGAATAGGAGAATAAGATTTATTCGCGTTCATTCGCGCGTTATTCGCGGGCAAAACTCTTCTTCCCAATTTGGCGCACTTTCGCGTATTTCGCGGGCAAAAAATCTCCCTCTGTGTCCTCTGTGGCTAATTCTTAAACTTGCCGCGAATCCGAACAGCCCGCTCGATGAGGTCGACGTTCTCCAGTATCTTGAGCCGCAAGTCGTTGTCGAGCGTTGGATTATCCGCCAGAAACTTGTTCACTATCGCCAAAGCCTCCTCACTCCGCTGCCCGCCGATAAACGCGCCGAGCCAGCCGTTGACAAAGAAGATCTTGCGATTGCGTTTATGATTCGGCAGTTCCTGCAACGCTTTTTGCAGATACGGCAGCGTCAGGTCCGAATGCCTGATCGAATTCCACGGCCCGAATGCAGCCTCGATCCAACTTTCGCTGATCTCCTTGTTTTCGGTGAAGTCCTTCCAATATTTCGCTTTATTCTCCGCCGTCCCGATGCCCGCCTTCGCGGCATAAGCGTACCGCTTCGCGTCGTCGCTCGTCTCGGTCTTTTCTAAATCGGCCAACAACCGCGGTGCGTCCGGGTCGTTTAATATCAACAGCCGCGTAATGATGTCAAACTTGTCTTTCGTGCGGAGCGGAAAGGCAGAACCGCCTGCGTAAGCGGGTGGCACGGCGGCGGCCTTCGCGCCTTCGGTTCTATCGAGTCCCGTTTCCACCACATCTTTGCCGCTCGCTGACGCAAGCGGTTCCGCCTTCGAGTTCAACATTTCTTTCAACACACCCCGCGCTTTCTCGCTTGCCGCGACGTTCAAAAACGCCCGGTAAAAAGTGATCCGCTGCCCCAACCTCGGCCCGCTCCGCATCCGCTCGATCAGCATGTCCTCAAGGCGCGTCCGCAGGTCGGCTGTCTTGTCGGTACCACCTGCGGTAGCGGGTGGGGACTTAGCGCTGCCGGCAGAGAGAGCCCCGCCCGCTACCGCAGGCGGTACCGACAAGTAGTAATTCAACGCCGTCCCCGTCCGCCCGAGCAGCGTCGCGACGGTGCTCTCATCCTCCTCCAATGCGGAAGCCTGCGCGTTAGCAAGGGCGTGATCGGAACGTTGCTCGTTACGCCCTTGCTCACGCGCGGGCTTCTGCATTTCCGACTCCCCTCCTGTCTGAGGAGGGGTGGCGGCCGCTGCGGCTGACGGGGTGGTGGAAAGGTTATTAACCACCAACTCCACAAACACCCGCGGGTCCAGCTCGCCCTCGCGGACGCTGTCCCACAGGGCTCCCCACATCATCGACCGCAGGAACGGGTCCTTTTCGCGTCGGATGTTTTTGAGAACATAATCGCGGCTCTTCTCGTCGAGGAGGAAAATGCCGTAGCCGTAGTCGCCGTAGTTTGGGAAGATGAAGTTCTGTTCAACGGATTTATCCTTATAAATCGCGAATATGCCGCCAACCGAATAATCTTGAGTTATTCGTTCGCCGTTTTTCAGTTCTGTCAGAAACTTCGCGTTCATCGGCCAACTAAAATTTCGATCCAAGATTCCGACTTGTTTGGAATCAAATGCTTGCGAGTATTTCGGAACTTTACCTTTGAGGTTGGCCGATTTCCCCAAATCTACTTTCGACTCCTTAAGTCTGCTGATTGTTAGGCCGCGAGTTTTCACCCAAATCGCTGCCCATATGTCGAGGTCTTTACTGCTCGAGACTTGAAACTCCTTCACCAGATCTTCCCACCCCGCATTCCCGAACTCATGCTTCTTCAAAAATGCCCGCACGGCCGTCTGGAACTTATCCTCGCCGAGATAAAACTCCGCCTGGCGCAGGAAGGCAGGGGCTTTGTTGTAGACGATGTTGCCGTAGGCGCTCTTTGCCGCACTTAAATTAGCGATGGGCTGGTAGATGGCGGTGGTGCCGCGGGTGGAGTCGGTCTGGTAGGCGCCCTGTTTGATGCGTTCGTAAAAGACCTTCCACGCGTTCATCTCGGGCATGATCTTTTCCATCGCCTTGTACGCCGTAAATGTCGCGAAACCTTCTTTGAGCCAAAGATCGTCAAACCACCGCATCGTCACCGTGTCCCCGAACCACTGATGCGCCGCCTCATGAAAGATCAAAGTCGCCCGTGACACGAGATCGTTTTTCGTAGGCTCCTGCGGAAAGATGATCGCCGATTCCCTAAGAAACGTAGCCCCCGCATGCTCCATCCCGCCAAACGGGAACTCCGGTATCAAAACCAGATCGTACTTCGGAAACGGGAACTTGTAATCGAAATACTGCTCGAAATATTTGACCGCCTCATGGTTCAGCCGGAACACTTCTGCGGCGTGGGGCTTGAACTTGGAGAGTTGCGAGCGTCGGACATAAAAGGCAGAACCGCCCGCGTAAGCGGGTGGCATGGACGCGGTATTTGATGGACGTTGGATGTTGGCGTCGGACGTTGATTTCTCGGCAGCGTTCGTGCCACCTGCTAACGCAGGCGGTTCTGCCACTCGTTCCCACGGCCCCGCCGCGAACGCGAAGACGTACGTGCTGATCGGTTTGGTTTCTCCGAAGAAACTTCGTTGTCCCAAGTTGAGATCATCCGGCGGCTTCGCGGAAAGTATCGTTTGCTGCGAATAGTACTCGCTAGAATTGGCGATGACTTTCCAATCGCGCGGCCCAAGAACTGTTAACGTAAACCTCGCCTTCAGATCCGGCTGATCGAACACCGGGAACGCCGTGCTGGCATCGGAAGGGACGAAGAGCGAATAGATATATTCCGACCCGTCCTCTTTATCCACATACCGCGTGATCGCCGACCCGCTCGGCAGAATCGGCGAGGTGAAATCCAGCTTGATCAC
>JABFSB010000511.1 GCA_013140875.1 Acidobacteriota bacterium | reverse complement strand
CCCATTTCCTGGGAACGGAACGCGGCACACCGGGCCTTGAAAGAACGCTGTATACCCTGAACGCCGACCCGATGCCGGAGGCGTGGGAGATTCTGACCAAGTATAAGAAACCGGAACCGGAACAGAAAGACGTAAGGATCACTATCGACAGAGACTTACAGGCGTTTGTCGCGAAACAACTTGAAGGAAAACAGGGCGGTATCGTCGTCATAAATCCCCAGACCGGTGACGTACTTGCGATGTACTCCAATCCTTCGTATAACCTGTCCGACGCGGAAACGCTTGAGGGTTATCTAAAGCTCGAAGCGGATAAAGAGCACAAGCCGCTTTTGAACCGTGCGACGCGCGAATTTTACATTCCCGGTTCGACTTTCAAAACTTTCACGATGGTCTCGGCGTTTCGTGCCGGACGCTCGGACCTGACATTTCCGGGTCGGCCGGCGGACGCGGACCCCCCGTGCTATACGCCGTTTCGCGGCTCAAAAGCGATCTGCGACGCTGGTGGAAGTTGTCATGCATGCGCCGAAAATATTCCGATCCGCGAAGCCTATAAAGTCTCGAGCAACCAGTATTTTGCTCAGTTGGCAAACGCTTTGGGCCGCGACCGAATGGCCGAAACCGCCCGCATTTTTGGGATCACGCCGACCGACACTCCGGAAGAGGCGCTTTCGCAAGGCTTCTTTGCCGATATCTGGAATGCCTCAAGCCGACGGATCGCAAACTCCGTCGCACCGGCCCGCTCCACTATCGTTACGGGAAAGAACCTGACACTTTTCGATTTCGGCCAGGAAGGAATGGGCCAGGGAATGTCGGGCCAAATGACGCCGTTTCAAATGGCCCTGATCGCATCTGCTCCCGCCAACATGCAGGGGCGATTGATGAAGCCGAAAATCGAGGCCGATCTTCAGCCGCAGATGTTTGCTCAGGTCCTGACACCGCAGCAGGCCGCCGCCGTGCGCGAGATAATGTCCACCGTAACCGAAGAAACCGGCGGCACGGGCGGACGCGTAAAAGCGAAACTGGCTGGGACCGGCATTATTACGGGCGGAAAAACCGGGACAGCCGAGAAGGACGGCGTACCGGCCTACGACCGCTCGGGAAAACGAATTACCGTAACAAAACGAAAGAAGAACGGGGCGGGCGAATGGACGACCTATGAGGAACCTGTATTCCGTCGCCGGACCGACGGCTGGTTCATCTGCATCGCTCCGCTTGAAAGTCCGACGCTTGCGATCGCGGTAGTAGTCGAGGACATAGGCGGCGGGTTCGGTGGAACGACGGCGGCGCCGATAGCCGCTGACGTGATCTTGAAAGCCCGGGAGCTGGGATTATTGGGCGAAAAGTATACGCCGAAAGCAGCGGCGCCGACGCCGAAACGGCGGCGTGGTTGACCGGACCAACAGTTGGAGAAGGGATTGAAGAACCGAACTTCGTCACATTTTTTTATCCTCGTGCTGATCGTTTTCCTCGCGGCGATCGCTCATTACTCTATTTATTACGGTGGATTGATCCGCGGGTATGAAACGTCATGGTACACGGCGATGCGGAATTTGGGACTGCTTTCGCTGCTCGCGGTTCTGCCGATCTTTTTAAAGCGATTTCTCAAGTTTCAGGGAAATTGGACGGTATACACGACCGCTGTTTTACTGTTCTCCGTCGGACTCACAATTCAATACCGCCTGTTTAGCGATCCGGAATATACGTCGAGGAGAGACAAGGCGGAAGCGCGCCAGCAAAAGATAAAGACGCTGCAGCTTCACTATATCCAGGAAAATTATTCGGCCGAAAAAAAGCAGATGATGGGCCTGCCGCCGACGCCTCCTTCGCCGGTCGACCTCGATGCCGAAACTCCCCGGCCGGCCGCGGACACGCTGAGCGGCGTAGTGCTGTCGGGACGTACGATCAATCCGCTGCTTGGGATCGTGGGCCTGATATTTGTTTTGGTGATGCTGCGGTATGAAAGGGTCCTCGAATTCCTTCAAAATAATGGGTTCCTGATCGTCCTGCTCACCCTGGTGCCGCTGATCCTCGCCGCGATCACGTCACGGGCCGGAAAGTCCATTGGGAACATGACGCCGTGGGAGCCAGCGAAAATTCCCTTCCTGATAGGCTTCGCCGCGATCCTGGCGGTTCTGTACCGGAACCTTGCCAAAACATATTGGGGACTTCCGCGGGCGAAGGACGTGGTGCCGCTTGTGTTTATGGCGATCCTGCCGTTCGTACCGTTTTTCGTTCTGAAGGATTTCGGGCAAATGATGGTTTTTAGCGGGGTTTACGCGACGCTGTACCTGATAGCCGTCCGACGTTTCTCGCAGCGGTTTGTCCTGGTTGGCAGCGTGCTTTTGGTGATCGGCATTCTGGTCGTAGGAGCGCTTCCCGATAAGACCCAGGAAAAAATTCCGCTCCTGCCTACGATTGCAAAGCCGGTGAAGTCGGTTTTGCCGAATCGCATCCAGCAGCGATTTCACCTCTGGCTCGACGGGTTTAATCCGCCGACGCCTGAAACGGCCTGGTGGAAGGAAGATTACGACGATTACTATGATAAGTTGGTTGAAAAAGATCCTAACCTTCCGCAGATGCTTGCGGAAGATCCCGACCTGCAGCGAACGATCAATGTCGACGCCTGGTTTGATATTCTCGCTTTTCAGCCTGCCCAGGCGACGTTCGGACTGGCGTCGGGCGGTACCACGGGCCGCGGATTGGGCCTCGGTTATCCCGAATTGATACCGGTCGCGGACTCCGATTACGTCTTTGCCGCCCTTGCGGAAGAACTTGGACTTTTTGGCGGTTTGTTGTTAACCTGTGCCCTGATCGTGTTCGTAAGTGCAGGCGTCAGAACGGCTTTGGATTCGCGCGATATGTTCAGCAAGCTGTGCTGCATCGGATTGTCGGCTTTTATCGGATTTCAGGCCCTGGTTAACATCGGCGGAATTACGCGTGCGTTGCCGATGACGGGCATCACGCTGCCGTTTGTCAGTCACGGCGGTTTTTCG
>JABFSB010000100.1 GCA_013140875.1 Acidobacteriota bacterium | reverse complement strand
GAAACAAACGGCGCTACAGCACGATTGGGCGATTTTGGATTTGAAATGAGGTGTTGAAAGAGATGAACCACGAAAACTTACATACATCGGAGGAGAAGACCGCTCCCAAAAAGGAATCATTACTAGACCTATTCCAAAAGTGTCCGATAGATGAAGAAACCTGGAAAATCATACTCGATCGTCCAGACGATCCTCCGCGTCCGAGTCCCTTTGATAATAATATTGACGACTTTGATTTTGGCGAGGACGATGACAATAATTGAAGCCCGCGAAGCTGATAAGCGTAAGAATGCATGGCAATGATGTGAGATAACCGATATGGAACTCATAAAACCACTAATAGCATTATTGATAATAGCTATGGCTACATACCTATTTTTCCGAGCAATGAGGTGGCAGCGAAAGAAAAGGGATGTAGAGCCTACCGTTCATGAAAAATTGATCGCAGCTCGTGAGCGACGTTCTGAACGGTTTGCAATGAATCTGAAATCAGAGCAGATTCACAAGCAATTTATGGAATCATGGAATACGGAGCAGCCTTCAAAAAACAAAGAAGTTCCAGATACCGATCATGAAAAAATGCTTGAACGAAAAGAGGAAGAAATGCTTTTTGTTTCAAGTGACGAGTTTCAGTCAGTTAGACATGCTGCGATTCGTACTCATAAAGGAATTGAGGTTAATTATGAAGTCCTAAAGAAGGAAATAGAACCTCGATGGCACTTCTCAACTAATCAGTTGTCCAAGTTTATAGAATCTGAACTTAGTTCGAAAAATCAAAGAACCTTGGAATTGTTGGTATTCAATTCATTTGCTAACAATATTTACATTGACGATTTGCTTGACGACGATGGAGATTTGCCAGCAAGGCGCGATCCTCTTTTTGAAGATGCGCTTAGATGTGTAGTTCAAGCGAAACGCGGCTCTACATCGCTCCTGCAACGCCATCTTCGCATAGGCTACGGCCGAGCCGCCGGAATATTGGACGTAATGGTCCACGAAGGCTACATCGGCGAAATGGATGGCTCAACTCGAGCTCGTCCCATACTCGCAAAAGCATACGAAATCTTTCAGGGTATTGAGGAAGGCACTTACTTGTTTTCTGAAAGTGATTTGAAACTAAAGGATGTGACGCGAGATCAGCATTACCTTAACGAAAAGCTACGTTTTTCTGAATCAAATGACTATATCCTTTTAGAGCAATTCGAAAAAAAATACGGTGAAAACCATCGCAAAGAAGACATTCAAAACTTATTAGACCTGTGTCGTATGCGTGGCTATGATTTTTCGACAAAAGAAATCGGGGAGATTCTGAATTTTCAGATTGGTCGATCAAGAAAGTTAATAGCCCGAGAAAGAATTTTGCAATTCAATCCAACATCCGCGAAAGAGTTAGTGCAGGCCTATTTGAATCTGTATGGTTCAGCTAACAAGGAGCTTTTAAATGTGGTAAAAGACATTGTCCAGGAAAAAGGATTCGGCGCAGAAATTACAGAAGATTTTGATGATTATATCGCAATAATCAACAGGAAACTAGAGTTAGAAAACTTTGAAAATCGTCTTACTGAAACAACCTCACCAATTCCCACTCTCAACGAAATCGACGCGTTAAACGGCTACGATTTTGAGGGATTTCTTAACGAACTCTTTTCTCGTATGGGATATTCAGTAGAACAAACTCGGCTTTCAGGAGACCAAGGTGCAGATGTTGTGGTGCTTAAATTTGGCGAAAAAATTGTAATTCAAGCGAAACGATTCCAAGGAAATGTTGGAAATTACGCTGTTCAAGAAATAATGGCGGCTATTAGTCTTTACAACGCTCAACGGGGAATGGTCGTTACAAACAGCTATTTTACAAAGTCGGCGAAAGAGTTGGCCGTAGCCAATAAGATTGAACTTGTAGATCGTGATGCTCTGGAGAAACTTATTAAGGATAACTGGTAACTAAATGGCTCTTCAATTACGACGCAAAACACACGAATCGATCATCTATATCGACAAAGATTCCGCGCCGCGGATCATGCCGTTTGGCGAGGATTTTATTATTGAGGACCTGCCGATCGGGACGCGGGTGATCTATCCGAATCCGCCGATCAAGGGTTTGCCTAATCGCGAGGCGGCGATACGTTATGCGGTGAATCATCCGCTCGAGATGGAGCCGCTTTATGCTCTGCTGGAGCCGGGGATGAGGGTGACCGTTGCGCTTGACGATATCAGTTTGCCTTTGCCGCCGATGGCTTTGCCGGATATGCGTCAGACGATGCTTGAGGTTGTGCTTGATCTGTGCGCGGCTAACGGCGTCGATGATATTCACATCATCATCGCCAACTCGCTGCACCGCAAAATGACCGAGTGGGAGATGCGGCGAATGGTCGGTTCGACGATCCACGACGCATTTTACCCCGACCGCTATTACAACCACGACGCCGAGGACGACGAGGGCTTGGTAACGCTCGGCCACACGCGGCACAACGAACCGCTGCGGGTCAACAAACGGGCGATCGAGAGCGATCTGCTCATCTATCTCAATATCAATCTCGTCCCGATGGACGGCGGCCATAAATCGGTCGCTGTCGGGTTGTGCGATTACGAGAGTTTGCGTGCTCACCACGAACCGCAGACGATCCGCGATAGCGACTCGTACATGGACCCGCCAAAATCGGCGCTTAATCACAAGGTCATTCGCCTCGGAAAACTGGTTGACGAAAATTGCAAGGTCTTTCACGTCGAGACTGCGTTGAACAACAAGATGTTCAGCGATGGCTATGACATTTTGACGCGAAATGAGGACGAATTCTCGTTCGCTGACCGCCTCAAGTGGGAAGCGATGAAACGCACATTCTCAAACCTACCGCGCAATGCCCGCCGCAAGATGCTGCATGCCATTCCTGCGCAATATGAGCTGATCGGCTGCTTTGCCGGTTCGACCGAGCCGGTTCACGAAAAGATACTGGAGCTCAATTACCGTCAATACGAAATTCCGGTCAAGGGCCAGTGCGACATC
>JABFSB010000432.1 GCA_013140875.1 Acidobacteriota bacterium | reverse complement strand
CCGTTTACCGTGGTGCTCCTTCTGGACACGAGCCTTTCGACAAATTATAAGATCGAAGAGATACGGCAGGCCGCTGTCGCTTTTGTCGACCAGTTAAAGTCGGAAGACGCCGTTATGGTGATCGAATTCGACGGCAACGTCCACGTGTTGACCGAAGTAACGCGCGAGCGGCCGAAAATCTACAAGGCGATCGGCAAAGCGGATTTCGGCTTTGGTACGTCGCTGTACGACGCGGTCGATTTTTCGCTGCGAAAACGGTTGAACAAGATCCAAGGCAGAAAGGCGATTGTTCTGTTTACCGATGGTGTGGACACCACATCGAGTAAGGCAGGTTATGACACCACGTTAAATCTTGCCGAAGAGGCCGACGCGCTGGTCTTTCCGATCTATTACAACACCTTCGAGTGGAATAAGGCCGGAGCGTCCGTCCCGTTTCCCGGTATGCTCAATTCGGTCGGCACGCGGCCCGAAGATTACGAACTCGGCCGAAGATATTTGACCGAGCTTTCGGAATACACCGGCGGTCGCGTCTTTCGGCCCGAAGCGACGCCCGGCGGCCTTACCGCCGCTTTTGAGGGCATCGCCGAAGAGCTCCGTCGTCAGTACAACATCGGCTACATACCAAAGGAAACCGGCACACGCGGCCAGCGAAAACAGATTAAAGTGCGTGTAAACCGCCCGAACCTCGTCCTCCGCGCCAGGGACAGCTATGTCGTTGGCTCTTCCGTCAAACCCGCCGTTAATTCAAAAAAATAACAGCCCTTAGTCGATTTTCCGCGGGCGGCCCGGGAAGGATCGGGAGCGGTCTATTTGTGTTGTTTTATGGCTTTGCCCGGTGCTTTTTTGGAGAAACGCAAGTGGAGCGGCACGGAGCGGCGGCGGCGGAAGTTCGCATGGGTGATTGAGGGTTGCGGTAACCAACTAAAAGAGGCCGCCCTTTCGGACAGCCTCTTTTCCAAATTGCCTGTTTGATCAGGCAGCTTTTTTAGGGCTGCCTGACCAAGGGTTGTTGTTTACTACTGGGCCGGAACGGCGTCGTCAGTTCCCGAACCGAGCAACACGGTCTGATCCGCACTGCTTTCGCCGAGGCTTGAACGCTTGATGTACCAGGTGCCCGCACGGAACACAGCGATGTCGGCCTTGCCGTCACCGTCATAGTCCGCAGGTACCGGTGTGTCACCAGCCTGTCCGTGTGCCTTGACCGTGTAGTTCGATGCGGTCAGCGTGTACCACGTGCCGTTTCGGAAGACCGCATAGTCTGCCGATCCGTCGCCGTCGTAGTCTGCTACCACCGGAATGTCGCCGGCCTGTCCGAACTGAGTTGCCCGGAAGCCGCGGGTCGATTCCAGCGTGTACCACGTTCCATTCCTGAACACACCTGCGTCGACTCTGCCGTCACCATCGTAATCGGCTGCCGTCGGCCTGTCTGTCGGAATTCCGAACTGGAACGCCGCAAAGTTGCCATCCGTCGTCCTGATGTACCACGTTCCGTTTGCCGGTCGGAAGATAATGAAGTCGGACTTGCCGTCTCCGTTATAATCGCCCGTCTGCGGAATATCACCAGGCTGGCCCCAGTTGTACCACTCGAACGTACCGGTCGAACCCTGCACGTACCAGCGGCCTTCGCTTGCACGGAATACCGCATAGTCGGTGATGCCGTCGCCGTCGTAATCCGCTGCCACAAGCTTGTCGCCTGCCGCACCGAACGGACGTACTCTCATCTCACCACCGTTTGCACTTGATCTCCATGACCAGTTGCCGTTGGACGGTGTCCAGACCGACGTGTCCGCCTTGCGATCGCCGTCGAAGTCGAACTTGACCGGACGATTGATCGGCTCAGGAGCAGCCGGCGAGTTAACGAAGGTTACCGAGTTGATACCAGCAACCAAACCGTTCGGGCCAGCAAATGTGGCTGTACGGCTCGGCGCTCCCGGCCAGCTCAAACCACCAGGTCCAGCCGACAGCGAGTAAACAGCGTTGATAACGCTGGTGCCGCCTTCTGTAATGGTGTATGTCTGGCCTTGGTTAAAGGCACCGCCAAGTAACGCGCTTCCGTTGACGAATGCACAGTTACCTTCCTGACCGGTCGAACCAGGTCCGGCGATGACCGAAACGTTCTGTGAGAACGCCGGGAACATCGGAACCTGTCCAACGCCATTCGGTCCAAGGTAGGTCGGGCTCACCAACGCAACCGTGAAGTCGAAGGTCTGACCCAATGCTGCACCAAGGCCGATCTTACAAACCTTGAGCACTGTCGGGTTATAGCGGAAGTTCACGAACGTGACTTCAACGATCGAGGCACGTGCGAATACTGCCGCACGGGCAACGAATGCCGAATTCGTGATCGTCAACCTGGCACAGCCGAGTGTTCCGCTGTCGCCGCCGACTTGGTCGTCGCTACGGAATGTCCAGTTGCCGTTCATGCCGCGACCATCAAAGGTTGCAAGCGATCCATCAGGAATGAACGAGCCGCTGAACGGAGCCGCACCGGCACCGATTGCCGTAACTGCTTCGTCATCGAATACAGTGAACGTCGTCGGAGCACACGTGAGTGCACCCGTTCCGAAGTTGTCACCGCCACCGCCGCGATTGTTCGAAAGAAGGACCTGGCGTCCTGCCGGATCGATGATCGACAGTTCGAGGTCGCCATCAAACGTATGGTCGAGGCGTGCACTTACGTTAACGTCCGAAACCAAACCGGGATTCGGAACATTGACCGGAATGTTGGTCGTCGTTACGTCGGGCAGCGCAATCGGTCCAGCCGTCTGGAACTGTGACGTCGATGCCGCGGCCGGAATGAGCGACGGATTCGGCGAGAACCCGGCGATAGCCGTTGACGTGAAGACCGAACCGGATACTCCGATGGTCGAAGCCCTGAGCTGGCCAGGATTCTGCGGGATCGTATTGTTTACCGAAATTCCATTTTCAAAAATGTACACCGGGGTGCCATTTACGAATGTCTGGAACTGGTTGTAGCCAGGTGCGTTTGCTCCGAGGCCAG
>JABFSB010000245.1 GCA_013140875.1 Acidobacteriota bacterium | reverse complement strand
GCGCAAGAATGGGCAAAATTGAGGCGCTCGGCGAAGAGTCCAACAAACTTCAGTTTGTTATCACAGAACGAAGATCTGGATTGCTGAAATCGATCAAACTGAAGTCTGATGGACATTTTTACCCTTTGACGCAGATGACCTGTTTTAGCTCGGCGACGATCTCGACGAGATCGGACTGGGCACGCATGACTTCCTCGATGTCTTTATAGGCACCGGGGATTTCGTCGATGACGGCTTTGTCCTTGCGGCATTCGACGCCCATCGTCTGCTTTTCCAGGTCTTCGCGGGTGAACTTCTGCTTGGCTTTGGTACGCGACATTTTACGGCCGGCACCGTGCGAGCAGGAGTTGAACGAATCGGGATTTCCCAGCCCGCGGATGATGAACGATTTCGCTCCCATCGATCCGGGGATGATCCCGTAGCGTCCGGCTTCGGCGTTGATCGCGCCCTTGCGGGTAACGTAAACGCTTTCGCCGAAGTGCTCTTCACTCGCGACGTAGTTGTGATGACAGTTGACCATGAACGGAGGGTGGACGGCTCGTCCGCCCGTGTCGCGGACGGGCCGTCCGCTCTCCACGCCGAACATTCGGTCGAACGATCGGATTAGCCGGGCCATCATGATCTCGCGGTTCTTCATCGCGTAACGCTGTGACCATTCGACGTCGTGCCAGTACGCCTTGAACTCGTCCGTGCCCTGCACAAAAAAGGCGAGTGCAGGATCGGGCAGCGTGTTCAGGTCGTGGAGCGATTTCGCCGTTGCTATGTGGCGCGTCGCGACCTCGTTTCCGATGTTGCGCGATCCCGAATGCAGCATCAGCCATACGTTGTCATCGGTATCGAGGCAGACCTCGATAAAGTGGTTCCCGCCGCCGAGAGTCCCGAGCTGCTTCATCGCTTTCCGCCTGCGGTCCTGAACGCCCGGGTGAAGCTGGTCGAATTCGGCCCAGCCTTCCCACTCGTTCGACTCGTCGACCGGCTCTTTGTAATCATTGAATCCGACCGGAATCGCCCTCTCGATCTCATGACGAAACGCGGCCATTTTGCGGTCGAGAATGCCGCTCTTAAACGGCGTTTTCACGGCCATCATTCCGCAGCCGATATCGACGCCGACCGTGGCTGGAATTACGGCGTCCTTGGTCGCGATGACCGAACCGACCATCGAGCCGATACCGAGATGAGCGTCGGGCATAAGAGCGACGTGCTTGTACAGGCATGGCAGACGCGAAACGTTGCGGAGCATTTTGTGTTCGTCGGGAGACATTTCGTGAGTAACCCACGAGAGGACGTCCGCACTTGCTCCGCTTACATCTAGTTTGTTATGTGGCATAACTTCCTCCTTTTTGATTGTAGTTATTGTTCTTTGAAAATTGGTTAAATGCTACGAATCGTACAGATACGATACGGAAAGGTTGTATCGCTGGAATACAACTTGTTCAGCGACGGCCCGGTTTATCCGAAAGATGCAGGCTGGCACCGATATTGCATCAATGCTTTGTGAAAATCCCCTTGCTATTTAGAAAATTGCAGTTTTATTTACAGCATGGAGGTATATTAATGCTAGAAAAATTGAGATCCAACGCGTTGACCTTAGGAACATTTGCCCTGATGGGCATGGCTTCGATCGTTTATCTTTCAGCCGGTGTCGCGGCTACATCAGGCAGCAGCGGCCCGAATTTTTCGACCGGGCAAACACCTACGCCGTCGCCGACACCGTGCACAGGTGACGATCCGAAAAAACCGTGTCCGAGCCCGACTCCGAGCCCGAGTCCGACCATGGCTCCTTAGCTGAATTCGGTTTTGTGAATATCACGCGGGAATGTCGCACGTGGACATTCCCGTTTCGCATTAGAAATTTGGATGCGGCGGGAAGATTCGAACTTCCGACCCAAGGCTTATGAGACCTTTGCTCTACCACTGAGCTACGCCGCCTGTCTGTTGCAGAAGCCCGCGCGTTAGCAAGGGCGTAATATTCAACTTGACCATTACTCCCTTCCTTACGTTAAGGCTTCCGCATGAACTGGTCCGCCGGGTGGGACTCGAACCCACGCATCCCTCGCTTAAAAGGCGAGTGCCTTAAACCAACTTGGCCACCGGCGGCCGCTATGAAATACGGTAGGCAAACGCGGCGCTCGAAAAGCGTCGTCGGGTGCAGGACAAATAAGGTCCGTAGCGGACCAAGACAGGAAATTTATTCCTGCACCCTGGCATTTCGGCCGCCCGCGTTTGGTTGGGTAAGACCGTTAGTGATTTGCGAATTTCGATTTGCAACCGTTGCCGGCCGCTTCCACGATGAAGCGGCCGGTTGCGCGTGGGAGATTTAGTGAACGGCCGCGGCGGCACGCGTGTGCTGCTGCGTGGTCTGACGTTCATTGATGATGGCGATCTCCTTTTCGATCGCATCGCGAAAAGCGTTCACGACCTCGGCAAGTTTGTTTGCCTTATGCAAACTATTGTCGCGGTCCGTGGCGTTTGCGAGCGAGAAATGAAGCTCGATCTCATCGTGACAAGAGGCGAGTTCGAAAATGACTTCGCTGCCGCTGCGATGATCGTCGCAGCAGAAAGGCTTTTCGCTCGTGTCCTCGACCATGGCGATTATGTAAGCTCGCCAGTTTGTGTAAGTGTTCAGAAACTCGCGTCGCTGAACATGGTATTTCTTGCTCATTTTCTTTTCCTTAAATTCTTTGTGCTGAAAAAATGTTGATCGTTTCGATGCGACGTGTTTTCAGCGAACTAGGAAAAGCTAAACATTCACGTCGCGGACATATTGCGACTTTTGATTGCAAACATAGGATTCGCCTCCGCTGGTGAAATTGGCGCCCGCTTACGCAGGCGGTTCTGACAAAAATGGTGGACGCTTTTGGTAACGCTCCAAACTCTTCGGCTCTTCAGACCGACGCTGATCTGTCTCAGCTAAACGTCCGGAATTAGTTTTCGAGTTCCAGGTTCCGAGTTCCGGGTTTGCAAACTCGGAACCTGGAACTCGAAAACTAATTCCGGACGTTTAGCTG
>JABFSB010000222.1 GCA_013140875.1 Acidobacteriota bacterium | reverse complement strand
ATATTTGTATTTGTATTCTGCCTTTTTCTGCAGGAGCTGCATGCCCAGAGGCAAAGTTATCTCATCGCACCGCAAACGACCGATCCGAGCATTTCGACGAACCTCAACAATCATTACGTTTCTATAAATCGTGGGCTCACGCCGAAGAACCAGTTGTTCGTATTCTTGCCCGGCACCGGCGGAGTCGCGATCAACCAAAGGGAGATCAACCACACGGCAGCCGATCTTGGTTTTCACGCGGCCAATCTTACTTATCCAAATGATGAGGCCGTTAATTCCCTTTGCGGCGGTTTTAGCACTGATCTCGATTGTTACGGAAACGTCCGGCTCGAGACCAAGGACGGCACCGACCGCACGGCTTTGGTCACCGTCAACCGGGCAAACTCGATAGAAAACAGGCTGATCAAGGTGTTGATCTATCTGCGAGACCAGTTTCCGGCCGATAATTGGGGCCAGTTTTTGATCGACAATACGACGATAAACTGGTCGAAGATAGTTGTTTCCGGCCATTCGCAGGGCGGCGGGCACGCGGGAATTATAGGCCGATATCATTCGGTCGTCCGTGTCATAATGTTCGCGGCGATGGATTTCAACGGAGCCACGCAATCTCCGGCAAACTGGATCGCTTTGCCAAACTCGACGCCGAACGCTTCGTCGACGGATAAATTCTGGGCGTTTTCGCATCAACAGGACGAACAGGTGAATTTTAGTATCCTGTCCACACGAATTTGGCCGGCGTATGGGCTGCCGCCATTCGGATCGATCTTGAATGTTGACGGCGCCAGTCCGCCGTATGGCAACACTCATTCGCTTACGAGCGATCGCGTATGCGACAACTTTCATGGATGTGTCGTGGTCGATGCTCGGCTCGTGCGTGAGAACGGAATTCCGGTCTACAAACCCGTTTGGGAGTACCTTTTATCGAACACCGTCTCGCCGCTTGGTTTGACCTCGATCGAATTCCTGCGTGCCGGATCAGCGGTCAGCCGGCCACCGGTTGGAATCTCGACAAAGTACTTCCGCGTACGTCTTCAAGGTAGCGGTTTCGATGCCAACTCCCGGGTTCTGGTCAACGGTATCGAGATGGAAACCGAAATCGTAAATGTCAATGAACTCCGATCGGGATTGCCTCCAGGCAAGATCGGCCGCGTTGGCGGATCGGCCATTCAGGTCCGTAATCAGGGCGGTGCGATCTCGAATATTCTGCCGTTTTAGTCTGCCCACCTACCATCTGTGATATGCCGGATGCCCTTCTTCAACGGCAACGAAAACTCCGCGGCAGGTGGCACAAACTTTATCATTGGCGATCAACTCGGCTTCGACCGTCGCCTTTTTCAACGTGCCCTCGACAACTCTCGCACGAAGATGGATCGGCGCGTCGAACGACGTTGGCCGAAGGAGTTTCACGTGGAATTCGGCGGTTACGGTGCAATCCGGCTTTTCCTTATTGTTATTTCGCATCAGGTAATAAGCCGCCGTCCAGTTCGAGTGGCAGTCAAGCAATGCGCCGATGATCCCGCCATTGAGCATTCCGGGGAACGCCTGATGATGTGGTTCGGCATGCCATTCGGCAATTACTTCGTCACCTTGCGGATAGCTTTTGATGTGCAGTCCCTTTTCGTTCGCCGGCCCGCAGCCGAAGCAGATACTGCTCGCGGAATATTTTTCCTGAAGTGATTTTTCCATACACGAAATTCTACTAGCAGTTTCGCCTGGTTTAAATTCCAGCTAAAAGCTGTCGGCCATATTTCCAAACCTTGGCTGTTTGCTCCCGTCGATCAAAGTGTCGTAAATTTGTTTCGCCCATCATTCAAATATGCTTACACTACTTGCGGTTCTTTTCCTTGCCTGGCTGGTCTTCGGCTATTTCGCCTACGGGCGTTGGATAACGCGGCAATTCCAGCTTGACGACAGCCGCGAAACTCCCGCAGTCACCGTCAACGACGGCGAGGATTTCGTTCCGGCGAGGCCATTCTATTTGTTCGGTCAACATTTTTCCGCTATCGCCGCGGCGGGTCCGATTGCGGGGCCGATAATTGCCTGCGTGGCGTTCGGCTGGCTGCCGTGTTTGATCTGGATCGCGTTGGGCGTCGTGCTGATCGGGGCGGTTCATGATTTTTCGGCTCTTGCTTCGTCTGTCCGGCATGGTGCACAGTCCGTGGCTGAGATCACCAAGGAAAAACTTGGTACCGGTGCGGGAAAGGCGATGATGGCGTTTATCTGGATAGCTCTCGTATATGTCATCGTCGCCTTCACGGACATAACGGCCGGCACATTCGTTTCCGGTGACGATGCGCTGGCCGGAGAAAGTCGGTTCAACCCCGGCGGAGCCGTCGCGTTTGCGAGCATTGCCTACCTGCTGTTATCGATCATTTTGGGCCTGGTCGAACGCTTTCTGCGGCCGCCGCTTTGGCTGGTCACCATTATTTTTGTTCCCGCAACGTTCGGGCTGTCGTATCTTGGCACCCAATTCTCATACGTTTTCGCTTTCAGCCATTTAAGCTGGTCGGTCCTGATCCTGATCTACTGCATCGTCGCATCGCTGGTGCCGGTTTGGGCACTGCTGCAGCCGCGGGGTTATCTTGGTGGTTTTGTGCTTTATACCGCGATTGCGGTAGGCGTTATCGGGATATTTTTCGGCGGCTATTCGATTCAGCAGCCGGCTTTCAAATCCTTTGACGTCGGCGGAATGACCGGGATGCTTTTCCCGTTTCTTTTCGTGACGATAGCTTGCGGTGCCTGTTCGGGATTTCACGGACTTGTCTGTTCAGGCACAACTTCGAAGCAAATCGAAAAAGAATCACACACGCGGCCGGTCGGATATGGAGCGATGCTGGCCGAGGGTTTTGTGGCGTTCATCGCGCTGGTGACCGTGATGATCGCCGCCGGCGACATGCTGGTCGGGCCGGACGGCAAAGCCCTGTCGGCGGGCAAGATTTACGGCAACGGCATCGGTAATTTTTTGACGCTGGTGATAGGCAAAGACAATTTGCAGTTTGCGATCACGTTC
>JABFSB010000394.1 GCA_013140875.1 Acidobacteriota bacterium | reverse complement strand
GTTTAGGTGAAACCTTGAACATGGTCTTTAGCGCACCATCACCTGGCAAGTAGATGCGATCATCCGACATTCTCAAACACTTTCAGCAAAGGCAGGATGCTGTCGTCGACTCGATCCGCGAAATCGTCGAGATCGAATCTCCGTCGTACGATGTCGAGCGAAGCCGGGCGGTTGTGTTGTGGGTTGAGAATGAGGCGCGTAAGATCGGGCTCGATCTCGAGATCGAAAAGATCGTCGCGGACGGCTATGGCGAGCACCTAATCATTCGAGCTTTTCCGGGCGACGCAAAGCCGGTGTTTTTATTGGGACATACGGATACGGTTCATCCGGTCGGTACGAAGGTGGCAAACCCGACGCGGGTGGACGGCGACAAAATTTACGGCTGCGGCATCTTCGACATGAAAGCGAACGTCGTTTTGATGTTGGAGGCGTTGCGGTATTTTGCTGAAAGCGGCGTCGCGCCCTCGCGGCCGATGACTATATTTTTGTCGTGCGATGAAGAGGTCGGAAGTTTTACTGGACGTCCGCTGCTCGAACGCGAAGCAGCCAATTCGGAGGCGTGTTTTGTTTTCGAACCGTCCGCCGCCGGTCGAGTAAAGACCGGACGAAAGGGCACGTCGCTTTATGAAATCAAAGCTCACGGCATTCCCGCTCATGCCGGATTAGAACCGGAAAAAGGAGCAAACGCGATCCTTGAGCTTTCACGTCAGATCGAACGAATCTCTGCATTGAATTCACCCGAAATCGGTACGACCGTAAACGTCTGCACGTTCCGCGGCGGGACTACGACCAACGTCATTCCCGAACATGCCGCCTGCAGCGTCGACGTCCGTTTTTCGAGCATGACTGAAGCCGAGCGAATCGACACCGTTTTTCGCGATCTTGCGGCAATCGACGATCGGGTTACGATTGAAATTTCCGGTGGAATAAACCGGCCGCCCATGGAACGAACCGATGCAGTCATCGCGCTATTCGAAAACGCCCGAAACGCGGCCGCATCTTTTGATTATACGTTGGGCGAAACGCAGGTCGGCGGCGCCTCGGACGGCAATTTTGTCGCTGCCCTTGGCGTGCCTGTTTTGGACGGGTTGGGTATAGCAGGCGACGGTGCGCACACCTTGCACGAGCATATATTGGTGAGCGATGTCCCGAATCGCGCGACTTTGATAACGCTGATGCTCACACGCGTGTAGCTCTCAAATCACGAATGAAAGAATGGATCGCATTGAACATGACTCCCGGCGTAGGCCCGCGCGCCGCGACGAAATTGCTTGAGCGGTTCGGTTCGGCCGATGCGGTGTTTCATGCGCGGCGGACCGAGCTTGAATCTTTGCGGATGCGGCCGGAGACGATCGAGAGCATCATAAAACGTGAGTTCGAGGAAAAAGCGGGAACCGAGCTTGAAAGGGTTAAGGCCTTTGGCGGCGATATTCTTATCCTTGACGACGGCAGCTATCCGTCGCTGTTGAGAGAGATCGCCGATCCGCCTATTACATTATATGTACGGGGCAACTGGCAGGCGTGTTTTGAGCGGCCGGGTGTTGCGGTGATAGGCTCGCGAATGTGCTCGACTTACGGAGAGAACGCGTCCGAAATGCTTGCTCGTGATCTGGCGTCACGTGGTATTTGCGTAATTTCGGGTCTTGCCCGCGGCATCGATACGGCCGCACACCGTGGTGCGATGCGCGGCGGCGGCAAGACGGTCGCGGTTCTCGGCACCGGAATCGATGGCGTTTATCCAAAGGAAAACACAAGGCTTGTGCGTGAAATTCTCGATTCCGGTGGTGCCGTCGTCTCACAGTTCCCGCTTGGCACTCCGCCGCTGAAGGACAACTTTCCGTATCGCAACCGAATCATAAGCGGGCTCAGTTTGGGTGTTTTGATAATTGAGGCGACCGAAAAGAGCGGCTCTTTGATAACGGCTCGGCTTGCGACAGAACAGAACCGCGAGGTGATGGCTGTGCCTGGAAACATTACGTCGCGTAATTCGGTCGGCACGAATTATCTAATCAAAGCCGGGGCCAAACTCGTGCAACAGTGGCAGGATGTAGTAGCCGAGCTTCCGTCAGAAGTTGCGGCGTCGATATTGCCGCCAAAGATCGACGACGCTGAAAGCAAAGGCAACGCCGTGCGGGCCGCCAGTGCTCCGTCCGATCTGAGCGGGAACGAACGAAAGATTTGGGGGCAGCTTTCGGCGGATGAACCGGTACATATAGATGTGCTGCTTGAATCCAGCGGCCTGTCATTCGGCGAATTGAATGCTGCTCTCGTCGCACTGGATATTCGCGATCTTATCCGCGTATTGCCCGGCAAACATTACGCCCGGAGGGTCTAGGGGCCGAACGCACTTGGCGAAATTGTTCAAATAGCGTATGTTCTAAGCCCTCGGTTGACAGATTTACATCGCAGGTGTTAGAAGTCAGATAGGTCAGCCGCCATGACGCGTCTGGCATATTTTTTTCTGAGACTGCCTCGGAAAGATAGGCGGTGAGATGGAAAAACCCGTAAAGATCACCCGGCTGCCCAAGAGCGAATACTTCGCCTCGGTCTTTGAGATTTTTAACCGGCAGAAAAGGCTGCCGCAGCAGATTCCGCTTACGAAGCTGTCGAAGAGAGTGGACGAGCGGACAGTCACCGATACATCGGTTGCGATTCCGGAATGCGTTTCGTGCGGGGCCTGCTGTTTTTTCGGGATGATCCCGATCGAGCGGCGTGAACCGGAACACCTGGCCGAATATATAGAGGTGTTGGCGGACCACTCGGATGTAGTCATTGAAAGGGTCTTGTATCGCGATGAAGCGGATGGCCGATGCCGTCATCTGAGCGGAGAGCTTGCCGTTAATGTCGGATGTGAAGTTTACCCTGATCGTCCGCGTGCCTGTCGCGATTTTGAGGCCGGCAGCGATCGCTGTTTTGGATATCGTCGCATGTTCGGCGTAGATCCGCCGCTTGGCGATGCGGAATTGGAAGCTGTGCTGGAAAAGTTCAGCGTCCGACCGCAGCCAGTGAAG
>JABFSB010000481.1 GCA_013140875.1 Acidobacteriota bacterium | reverse complement strand
GGACCTATGTGACGCCTACTTACAAGAAGCCAAGCGTTTACCGCAGACACCGTAACCTGATCAACATCGGTATCGGAACAGGTGCCGGAGCGTTGCTCGGCGGATTGATCGGCGGACGCAGGGGCGTTGCGATCGGAGCCCTGGCCGGTGCGGGCGGTTCGGCCTTGTATACTTACAAGATCAACCCGAAGAAAACGCGGTATTACAGAACGTATCGCAATTACTAAATAACATCTGACCAGATAACGAACCGGGGAGGGGAAGGCCGTGGCGAGTCAAAGATTCGTCACGGTTTTTAGTCGCTCAGTATTGAGAAAAATTTTTAAGAGCTAGTAGGGGTAAAACCAAAAGACCAAGGGCTCCCACAACAATACACCACCACGCCATCTTAGAACCTGCAACCGGGCCGCTAGACGAATTTATTAGCTTCAGAGCTTTAAACCCTAGAACTAAAGCGATGAGAGATCCGATACCAGCGACCCATATCAATGAAAAAACAAAACCCAGCGAAAGAATCCTGCTTACTTGAACTTGTAACCGGAGATCGCTGGATTCATCGTTACGCATAATTGCACTGGGAGGATCAATTGTAACCTTCCAAATCGGTCAAGTCTTCATAGATCATTCCGCGGCGGTCCCGTTTCGCTTTTGTTGCGGCCTCGAACCCGCCGTCTTCGTTGCGTGAGATCTTGTTTTGCGCGTAAAGGCCTTCGAGCACGAATTCGCAAGCCGAGACAAGTTTCGCCTTGTCCTTACGGTTGAAATCGAGTGGAACAAGCGTAGAGTCGATCAGCTCCGGCACGCTTTCAAGCAGCAAAACACATTCGTCGGCCGACGCCGTGTCCGACAGCAAAATTTTATTTCCCTGCTCGAACCACTGCACGGCCCGTTCGAAATCTATGCCGAGGAAAAAGCCCTCGAATATCACGCCGCTCGCTCGTTTTATCAGGTCTTTTGCCAGCCGCGCGGCACCGATCTGCTCGCCCTCGTATTCCAGCTCCATCTTTCCGGTCATTGCGGGTAAGGCGGCATAGATGTCGGAAATACGCGGCACGATCTCGGCCTCGCCGGTGGTCAATGAACGCCGTTCCGCATTCGACACCGCCGATTCAAGTACGGTGATCGAGAACCGCTGTGACACGCCCGAGCGTTTGTCCACCCGCTGGTCGTCACGAGCCTCGAACGCGATCTGCTCGATTATTTCGCCGATAAAATCGGGCACGCCGACCGCCGAGTCACGCGTCGTCCACGCCTCTTGCTGAGTGATCGAAGCGCTCAATTGAACATTCGCCGGATAATGCGTGTGCACCTCGGCCCCGATGCGGTCTTTTAGCGGCGTGATTATCTTGCCGCGTGCGGTGTAGTCTTCGGGATTTGCCGAAAAAACGAGCATCACATCCAGCGGCAGCCGCACCGGATAACCCTTTATCTGTACGTCGCCTTCCTGCATGATGTTGAACAGTCCGACCTGGATCTTGCCGGCAAGATCGGGCAGTTCGTTGATCGCAAATATCCCGCGATTGGCCCGCGGCAATAATCCGAAATGTATCGTCAACTCATCCGACAAAAGGTGTCCGCCCTTAGCCGCTTTAATCGGGTCGACATCGCCGATGATGTCGGCGATGGTCACATCGGGCGTCGCCAGTTTTTCGACAAAGCGGTTGTCACGGTGCACCCAGTCGATCTTCATTTCGTCGCCGTGCAGGTCCATCGTCTGTCGCCCGTACGCGCTCAGCGGCGAAAATGGGCTGTCGTTTATCTCCGAGCCCGCAATGATCGGTATCTCGTCATCCAAAAGCTCGGTCAACTGACGCAATATCCGGCTCTTCGCCTGCCCGCGAAGGCCGAGCAAAATAATGTTGTGCTTTGAAAGAATCGCATTAACGATCTGCGGCACCACCGTTTCGTCATATCCGATGATGCCCGGAAACAAACGCTCGCCCGACCGCATCTTTGCGATCAAGTTCGCACGCATCTCGTCCTTAACGCCACGCATCACGTAACCGCTCGTTCTTAATTCACCCAGTGTTCTCGCATTCGGCATAAGAGTATCTTACCGCAGAGATGGCGAAAAAGATTTAATCTTGATTCTTTTTCATTCACTCCCCACGGCCTTTCTCAAGTCTTCAGGCCGCAAACCCGGCCTTATTAAAGCCGTTCCACATCTAAATGCCCGTATTTCGCGGTCGAACAGTCGACGAAAGATTTCCGTCCAAAAATTTGAGATCTCAGATTTAAGATTTAAGATTTGAAATTTTAGATTTGAAATCTAAAATCTAAGATCGAAATCTAAGATCTGCGCTAAATCCAAACTAGCAATCTGAAATTTGAGAGAGTAGAAAATTCCGATTATTATCCCGGAAAGTTATATGAAATATTCGAATTTTGAAGAACTTCCCGTTTGGCAAGCGGCAATTGAGTTCGCTCTTAACGTCTTTGAGTTCACTAACAACGGAGACTTTCGGGGCCTGGGTGACACGAAAAACCAGCTTGAACGGGCGGCGGTTTCAATTTCGAATAATATCGCGGAAGGATTCGAGCGCGGCACTACCACGGAACTCATTTATTTTCTGTACATATCGAAAGGCTCGGCCGGTGAAAGCAGGTCGATGCTCCGGCTTTGCGAGCAGTCGCGGAGATTTTCGGATTTCAAATCTGAAATTTCAAATTTGATAGAAAGCGCCAAATCGGTATCGAGGCAGCTAAACGGGTTGATCGAATCGCTGAAAAACAGCGACATCCGAGGAGTGAAGTTTCTGACCGATAGCGTGAGGGCACGAAAGAAACAGGATGCGGAGTTTGCCGAATTTGACGCGGAGATGGATGATTTTCGTCGACGGCATGAGGAATGGCTAAAGCGGAAAATCGCCGACCCCGGGATTAGGTTGGAAGATATTGAATGAGCGATTGTACGCCCCAAGTTACGGTTCTGCGTTAGCCGTTCCATTGATGAACCGTTAAAGTGTCGCTCGCGTCCGCGCCGTCGATCTCAGGATTTCCGTCAGCCACCATTTTCAACAAGCTATCCCATCCTTCTCCTGACTTTCGCGGCTGTGTATTACAATCACAACATGATCCAACCTCTTCCCGGAAAGCTGGAAAAGTTCCAGGACTCCGTCGGCATCAAGTTTCAGCTTTACAATAGCTTGTTTCTGTCGCTGCCGTTTTACGGGGTGGACAAGACCGGGATACTGCTGTCGCTTTTCAGCAGCCGGTGTGAAGAAGCGTTTGCGGCGGGCAAGAGCCCGATCGAGATAATCGATGCGTTCTTCGCCGACCGCACCGGTGACGAGCGGACCGATCTGCTTTTTCGCTTTGTTCAATATGTCGAGCGACAGGTGGTACTTTTCGACGCGCTCGAAGATGCGGCGTTTGCCGAACTGAACGATCTGACCGGGCCGGGAACGCTGGCCGATCTTGAATCCGCCGCGTCACGCTCAGGCAAGCTCGAACACCTAAAGGCGCGCCTCAATCGTTTCTCCGTCCGGCTGGTACTGACCGCTCACCCGACCCAGTTTTATCCCGGCACGGTTCTCGGCATCATCAATGATCTCGTCTCGGCGATTTCCGAGAACAACATCAACGATATCAACACATTGTTGCAGCAGCTCGGGCGAACGGCTTTTTTCAAGAAGCAAAAGCCGACGCCGTATGACGAATCGGCCAGCTTGATCTGGTATCTGGAGAACGTTTTTTACAACGCGCTCGGCGGCATCGCGTCACAGTTGGCGGATGCGTTCGGCGACAAGGTGCCGTTCAACGAACTTTTGAAAATGGGTTTCTGGTCCGGCGGTGACCGCGACGGCAATCCGTTTGTGACCAGCGAAATTACGCTGCAAGTGGCGGCCGCGTTAAGGCGGGCGATCATCCGGTGTTATCACGGCGATGTTCGTCGGCTGAAGCGGCGTCTCACGTTTGCCAATGTCGAAAACGCGGTCGCCGATCTTGAACAGCTTCTGTATGAGCACGCGTTTCAAAATTCGCCGGAACACCTCGATCGTGACGCGATCCTCACGCGGCTTGCGGTCATCCGTCAAACGCTCGTTTCCGATCACGACGGACTTTTCAGCCATCTCGTCGACGACCTGATAAGTAAAGTAAAGATCTTCGGCGTGCATTTTGCGGCCCTTGATATCCGCCAGGAGGCGTCCGAGCACGAACGGGTTTTGCAAAATATCGCGGAAGTGACCGGCGTCCTGAGCAACGACTACTCGTCGGTTTCGGATGGCGAGAAGTTAATACAGTTGACCGCTGTCACCGCCCTTTCGGAAGCCGCCGCAATCACCGATCAATTCACGCGGGACACGCTCAAAACCGTCCAGGTTGTGCGGCAAATACAGCAGCACAACGGTGGGGAAGGCTGTGAGCGATACATCATCAGCCAATGTCAAAGCTCGGTCCATGTGATGGAGGTTTACGCGCTGTTCATCCTGGGCGGATGGAAACCGGAAAACATGGCGGTCGATATCGTCCCACTTTTCGAAACCGTCGACGACCTGCACTGTTCGACCGGCGTGATGCGGCAGCTTTTCGAACTGCCCGCTTACCGCGACCATCTCAAACGCCGACACAACCGGCAAACGATCATGCTCGGGTTTAGCGACGGAACCAAAGACGGCGGTTACCTGATGGCGAACTGGAGCATTTACAAAGCAAAGGACGAACTCACCTGCCTGGCCCGCGAACACAACATCGAGGTTATTTTCTTCGACGGCCGCGGCGGCCCGCCGGCCCGCGGCGGCGGCAAAACGCAAAAGTTCTATTCGTCGATGGGTTCGAACATCGCCGACGACGCTATCCAGATTACTGTGCAGGGCCAAACCGTCAGCTCGAATTTCGGCACCGTCACCGCCGCCCGCTACAACATCGAACAGCTTCTGCACGCCGGCCTGTATAAAGACCTGCTCGCCGAGCGCGTCTCGACTTTTACCGCTGGCGAAGAAAAGCTGATGGACCGCCTCGCCCGCAACAGCTTTGCCGCGTACATAGACCTGAAAAATCACCCCGACTTTTTGGATTATCTTTCCGCCGTCAGTCCCTTGAGGTTTTACGCCGAAACCAACATCGGCAGCCGTCCCAGCAAACGCGGCGTCGGGAAATTGACACTGAAGGATTTGCGGGCGATTCCGTTTGTCGGAGCCTGGAGCCAGATCAAGCAAAACGTCCCGGGCTTTTACGGCGTCGGCTCGGCGTTGCAAAAAATGGAAGGCGAGGTTGATGCGATCGGGTTGATGTATCGCGAAAATGCTTTTTTCAAAGCCCTGATCGACAACTGCGAAATGGCGATGCAAAAGAGCTATTTACCGCTGACCGCTTTCCTTGCCGACGATCCGCGGTATGGCGGGATATGGCGAAAGATCCGCGACGAATTCGAACTCACGCGCCGATTTCTGAATCAAATATCCGGCTCGCCCGAACTGATGTCCGACCTGCCCGTAGAACAACAATCGGTAAGAACACGCGAACACATCGTCCTGCCGCTCGTCACGATCCAACAGTATGCATTGACGGAATTGAGGAAAGAGACCCTGACGGACGAACAGCGGACGACGTACGAAAAACTCGTCATCCGCTGCTCATTCGGAATAATAAACGCCGGAAGAAATTCGGCCTAATGCAACAGGTCGGCGCAATTGCGAAGGACTATTAACAGGATACACATGATGGACAAGATTAGGATTCAAGAATCCTGTCTATCCTGTACATCCTGTTTGACTCACTCCGCTGAAGTCTCAGAATGTGTAGGCGTTCGCCCCGATCATTGTATCCGCGATTCTCTGCCTTGCGGCGATCGTATTCACTGGCGAATTGTTCTTGGTGTAACGCTTCAACGCGACCAGCAGCGTGCGGCCCTCGTCGCCTTCGCTCATTGCGGCGATCGTGTTTTTGGCTTTTGCTTCGACACGTTGGATCGCGTCATTGCAATAGACCGCAGCCATATCGATATAACGTCCGGCCGCTTCTTCACCCTGTTTTTCGGCGATCTTTTTCGCACGCAGGATCGAAGTTTCCATCTGGTACGCGTCCATGATGATGTCGGCGCAGTTGATCAGAACTTCCTGCTGATCGCTCAGGCCCATCAGGTATTTCTGGGCCGCTGTGCCGAGAACCATCAACGCAACTTTCTTGGCATTCTTCGCAAGCTTGGCTTCGGCCGTGAGCAAGCCGCTGTCTTCATCAAACGCCATTTGCGGGTTCAAAATTTCATCCTGCAACGCCTTCGCCGCCTGCAGCAAACCGAGTTTGCCCTTCATCGCACGCTTCATCAATTGGCCCGGGATGAGCATCCGGTTGATCTCGTTCGTTCCCTCGAAAATGCGGTTGATGCGCGAATCGCGATAGGCTTTTTCCGCCGGATAATCGGCCGAATAGCCGTAGCCGCCATAGATCTGCACCATCTCGTCGACGACGTAATCGAGCGCCTCGGAACACGCGACCTTGTTGATCGAAGATTCGACCGCGTACTCCTCGATCGACTGCAATTTTTTCTCGCTGCTCGCACCATCGCCGATCAACGCGTCGATCATTCCGACCGTGCGGTAAGTGATCGACTCCGCAACCCAAGTGCGAATCGCCATCTCGGCAAGTTTGTGTTTGATCGCTCCGAACGATGAGATCGGTTTGTTGAATTGATGCCGTTCATTCGCGTAACGCACCGCTTCTTTGATTGCCAGCTTCGCACCGCCCGTGACCGACGCTCCTAATTTAAACCGGCCGACATTCAGCACATTAAAGGCGATCTTCGCCCCGTCGCCGACATTGCCGATCAGGTTGCCGACCGGAATTTTCGCGTCCGACAAAATGACGGCCGTCGTCGAGGAAGACTTAATGCCGAGCTTGTGCTCTTCCGCACCCGGCCGGCAGTTTTCAGAACGCGGCACGACGAAGGCCGAAAACTTTTCCTTCTCGCCGTCAACCTTCGCGAAGACGATGTACACATCCGCAAAGCCGCCGTTGGTGATCCACATCTTCTCGCCGTTCAGGATGTAATGCTGCCCGTCGTCGCTCAATTTGGCGATGCACTTTGCACCGAGAGCGTCAGAACCCGAACCGGATTCAGTCAGGCAATAGGCCGATGTAAGCTCGCCCGAAATGATCTTCGGGATCCACTCTTTTTTCAGCTCCTCCGAGCCCCAATAAAGGATCGGCAAAAGGCCGATGGACGTTTGAGCTCCATAAGTCGAACCAAAACCGCTCCCGCGTCCGACCATCTCGGCAATAATGCAGCCCGACGTCTGGTCGAGCGCCATGCCGCCATATTCTTCGGGAATATTAGCCCCAAGCAGGCCGAGATCGCCGGCTTTCTTGAGCAGATCACGAGCAATTCCCCAATCGTGCCCTTCCAATTTCGGCAGGTTCGGCACAACCTCGTTGTCGATGTACTCGCGACAGGTGTCCCCGATCATCCGGTGCTCATCGGTAAAATCCTCCGGCGTGAAAACCTCCGCCGCCGTTTGATCGGCAATCAGAAATTCCCCGCCCTTCATATACTCTTTCTCCATTTTCGCGTCCATTTGATCGTGATTCTCCTGTAAGATTTGCTGCCGGTATTGTACTGAATGAATGCTCATTCAGTCAAGAATTATGTTTTGCTCGTTTTCGTGTCGATTCGTGCATTTCGTGGTTGCAATCAGATTCTGAGCCGCTAAATACGCGAACCAATACGAATCTACTCGCGCGCCTTCATCCTCTTCAGTTCTTCTTCAAACGGCGGGGGCAGGTACTGAATTTCTCGGTAAGCGTGCCATTCTTTAACCGCGTCTTTACTGATGTGGATAACGTTGATCCTCCCATCGCCGAGATCGATGAATATGACGTACTGATTGTCGATACAGTTTTGCTGTTCGCAACCGGTCATCATCAGGAAGTCGCCGAACTTCCTTATAGGCGTTTCAGTGTTCCAGAACTTCTTCATGGTGGCGTAATCGGGCCCCATTAGCTTTCTGAGTTCCCGATCAAACGCCTTGTTCTGCCAAAGTTTACTCTCGGTTACCGTCTTTCCGACGATCTCGCGTGCCTCCTTTCCGGACGGGGTCAACTCGTATGTGAAAGTCGAGACTTGCGCGAAGGTGTACGCATTTTCGCTTCTCGAATAAGCAGTAGCGTTAGCGTTCGTGTTCACGGCCGCCGCCCGATTGACGCCAGTATTGCTTGCAGGTGATCCGCACGCGATCGCAAACGAGGCACAATAAGATAGCAGAACCAGACACTTCATCTCCGCCGCCCTCCGTAAGAAGATCAACCTCACCATTCAGCAAAGATGCTCGGCCAATCAATCGATCCGCTCAAAGATCCCCGCCGCGCCCATGCCGCCGCCGACGCACATGGTGACCATGCCGTAGCGGGCGTTGCGGCGTTTTAGTTCCTGCAGCAGCGTCGCGGTCAGTTTGGCACCGGTGCAGCCGAGCGGGTGGCCGAGGGCGACGGCTCCGCCGTTGACGTTGACCTTTGCGGGGTTCATTTCGAGCACCTTCATTACGGACAGACCCTGTGCGGCGAAGGCTTCGTTCAGCTCGATCACGTCGATCTGGTCGAGCGTGAGCCCGGCCATCTTCAACGCCTTCGGAATGGCGTAAACCGGCCCGATTCCCATTTCTTCCGGCAGGCATCCAGCGGTAGCGAAAGAGACAAATCGTGCCAACGGCGTCAACCCCAATTCTTTAGCCTTGTCCATAGACATCACGACCGCCGCCGCGGCTCCATCGGACATTTGCGACGAATTGCCTGCCGTCACGGTTCCATTTACGTGAAATACTGCTCGAAGCTTCGCCAAACCTTCAAGCGAAGTATCGGCCCGCGGCCCTTCGTCGGTTTCGAACACGACTTCCTTACGACGTACGCGACCTTTTTCGTCGAATTCATCGACATGCACCGTCATCGGCACGATCTCGTCCTTGAATTTGCCTTCCTTTATCGCAGTCAGCGCCTTTTGATGCGAGCCGTACGAGAATTCATCCGCCTGCTCGCGGGTGATCTCGTATTTTTTCGCGAGATTCTCAGCGGTCAGGCCCATGTTCAGATAGTAGTCGGGATAGGAATCGACCAATGCCGGATTCGGCCGCACGACGTTGCCGCCCATCGGGATCATCGACATCGTCTCTAAGCCCCCGGCCACGATCACGTCAGCACCGCCGGTCGCGATCCGATCCGCCGCCAACGCGATCGTCTGCAAGCCCGACGAGCAATACCGATTGACCGTCATCGCCGAAGTTTCCACCGGCAGCCCCGCCGCGATCATCGCCGTCCGGGCGACGTTCATTCCCTGCTCGGCTTCAGGAAAAGCACAGCCCATGATCACGTCCTCGATCTGGCTTTTATCCAAACCCGGCACCCGATCGACCGCTTCCCGAATCGCCGCCGCCCCAAGATCATCCGGCCGCGTATTCTTCAACGTGCCCTTCGGCGCCTTACCAACAGCCGTACGCACGGCCGATACTATTACTGCTTCTTTCATATAATTTTTAACCGCGAAACATCACGAAAAGACACCAAATCACTTTCGTGTCGATTCGTGAATTTTAGTGGTTCCATCTAAAT
>JABFSB010000500.1 GCA_013140875.1 Acidobacteriota bacterium | reverse complement strand
CATCCTCACCGCCCCCGGCCGTCCCGGCAGCGTCGACAAAGGCGAGCGGGAGGAGAGAGGTGTACGACTTTCGATAAGCTCGAAACAAAAGGTCGACCGTCTCGACTCGAGTATCAGGCTGAAGATCGTTAGCGGTAAAGCAAACTAACCAGAAGAAAGTCAGAAGGTCCGACCATCACCGCCGGAGACCGACGCTAAAATTATTCTGACCTCAAGACCGGACGGCCCGCGATTTTGTGCCTGAACTTTGCCGCGGTCCCGGCCGGACTTTCGATCGGGAATTTTTTTGATTGTTCGGGTTTTAGTTGCGCTATAATCAGGTTCCAAAATTTCAAGGTGGTCTCGCAGAATATTTTTTGTAGGAGTAGTTATGCCAAAAAAGTCGCTTTTTCTCTCCACAGGCGGTTTAGCCGTTTTGTTACTTTTGACATTTATCAGCGTTCCGGCACAAGGCGTTGCGGGAAGCGCTCGGGATGCGTGGGGGCCGCTTTATTCCCCGGCCGTACGCAATGAAAGTGTCCTGCACCGCGTCGCGCCGCCGCAGGGTGAGAACCCGCTTGAGCGGCTGCGATACTGGAATGAGATCGCCATCAACGCCAGCGGCCTCGATCATACTCCGGTCGCTTCCGGCGAAAATCGGGTGTTCGGCGAACAGCTTGGGCCGGGCCGGTCGAGCCGGGCGATGGCCATAGTTCATATTGCTATTTTCGACGCGGTCAATTCGATCGCCGGCGGATATCGAAGCTATTCCGGCCTGCGGCGAATGGGCGTGGACGCGTCGATGGATTCCGCAATCGCACAAGCGGCCCATGATGCGCTCGTCTCCGTTTTTCCGTCTCAGCGGCCCGGGTTCGACCAACTGCTTGCGGCCGACCTTGCCCAGATTCCCGCGGGCACTCGTAAAAATAATGGCATCGATCTCGGCCGTCGCGCCGCCGTCGCGATTCTGACGCTAAGGACAGACGACGGATCGCAGCACGCCGAACCACGAATAAATGTCGATTACATTCCGATCTCGAGGCCGGGATACTGGCGACAGGACCCGATCAGTTTGGTTCCGTTGGCCCTGGGAGCTCATTGGGGCGAGGTACGTCCCTTTGCACTGGAATCGACGTCGCAATTTCGCATTCCTCCTCCGCCGGACATGACCAGCCCGGAATACGCCGCAGCCTATAATGAAGTAAAACGGATCGGCGGTGACGGCATCGTGACGCCGACTGAAAGAACCGCTGAGCAGACCGAGATAGGCATTTATTGGGCTTATGACGGAACACCGAGCCTGTGTGCTCCGCCGCGACTGTACAATCAAATCGCGGTCCAGATCGCGACTCAGCGTGGGTCCAACGTAACCGAATTGGCCCGCCTCCTTGCCCTTGTCAATACTGCGATGGCGGATGCCGGCACATCGAGCTGGGAATCGAAATATTTTTACTGCACCTGGAGGCCCGTTCGGGGTATCCGTGAAAGCGACCCGGGACCAGGACGTTTCTCGTGGGGTGACGGAAATCCCGCGACTGTGGCCGACCCGAATTTTAAACCCATGGGAGCTCCGGCCAGTAACCTTTCCGGACCCAACTTTACACCACCGTTCCCGTCATATCCGTCGGGCCACGCAACCTTTGGCGGTGCTCTCTTTCAAACTCTTCGCGACTTTTATCGCACGGACAACATTCCGTTCACGTTCGTTTCGGATGAGTTCAACGGAGTAACCCTCGACAACCAGGGAAATCCCCGCCCGCTCATGCCGCGAACTTTTGCCTCGCTTTCCCAGGCCGAAGAAGAAAACGGCCAAAGCCGTATCTACCTGGGCATTCACTGGTCGTTCGATAAGACCGAAGGAATCGCGCAAGGACGGCAGGTTGCGGATTACGTGTTCACCCACGCATTCCTTCCGATAAGGTAAGGATCTGTTTTACAGGTAAAAAGGCCGCGGCAATGGTTCGAGGTTTTGAACCGCCGCGGCCTTTTTATTCTTTACAAACACTTAACAATTCTCCCGTCTTTAAACATAAATTCTTTACACACAAATCTTTATACTCTATCCTTCAGCACCGGATACGTTGTTTTTCGATTATTTGATATAAGGAGAAAAGATCATATGAACAGCATTTATTCTATCCTTCCGTTGATAGCTCTTGTTCTATTCGGTTTTATTCAATCGACGTTCGGCCAGACTTCGGACGCGAGTTCTGCCATTCCGCCGCCGCCGCCCGAATTTCGCGGTGGTCCGCGGCCGGAAGGTTTCGGACCGCGTGATGCGTTTAACAAACTCGGCCTAAGCGACGTTCAGAAACAGCAGATCGAGATTTTGGAAGTAAATAGCCGCGAACTGACGGAAGAGCAGTACAAGATCGTTCGATCGACCGACGAACAGTTACGAATGATGGTCGAATCAGGATATTTTTCGGATGAGAGCGCTCTGCGCCTTATCCGGGTCAAGACCGACGCGATGTCGAAGATCGAGCTTGTTCGACTTCGAATCGACGCAGCGATCGCCAAGGTCTTGACCACTGATCAAAAGACACAACTTGCCCGCTTCAGAACCCAGCGACGTCCTCTCCCTCCGGGAGTTGATCTCAGGCCTGACGGACGATAAGTGCTTTTTGAGGCAAAGAGGGCCGCGTCGGAACGGCCCTCTTTGCAGTACCGCCAAAAAGATATCGAGCTCGGCGTGGGGTTACACCACGGATAGTCCGGTCGCGGCCTATGATTCGCACTAACTAATTGAAAACTGAAGAGAGTAAAAGAACAGTCGCGCTTAATGTTCGGTTCTTCTTCCTCTTCTTCCTCTTGGTCTGTGGTTAATCTTCAAAACAAAAGTCCCTTAACCACAGACGAAGAAGAAGAGGAGGAAAGAAGAAGCCAGCGACACAATCGTTAATGAAGAGAAATGGAATTTCGCCTGTTCAGACCGTCACTTTGCTCGTCTTTAATCTATTTCTTCCGCCGAACGCTTTCTTTCAAGACGGGTACGGTATCGTTCGCAACTCGTGCAAAAACTCCTAAAACGATCCGCCATTTTTTATCACGCAG
>JABFSB010000405.1 GCA_013140875.1 Acidobacteriota bacterium | reverse complement strand
GCGGCACGCCGTGTTCGAGCTGCAGCACCATTCACGGCTGCGACCACATTCCGAACGGCAACTGCGGTTCCTGCGCCCATCCGCGTCAGGACTGCGTCATGGACGCCAATCAGCGAAAGCTGTGCGGGTACACTCGCGGCCAAATAGGATGGGCAACGATCTTTGTCGAGACCACAACGGCGGATGTGCTTTGGGCAGGGACCGACGACGATGTCTGGCTGGACATCGGCGACCGTCAGTTCGAACTCGATACGCCGGATCACGACGACCGGGAACGAGGCAACGTGGAGGGCTATGCGCTATGGTCGCCCGGCCTTCAGCGGAGTGATATTAAACGCATCCTGATAAGGAAAAGTCCCGACGGTTTTGCCGGTGGTTGGCGGTTGAAACGAGTTCGCGTCTGGAATGCCGGTGATCTCATTTGCGATCAGGACAATATCAACAAATGGCTGGAGGACGACCATCGCGTTTGGACGGGATGTATTACTTCACGCGAAATTGTTTCAACGCTGCGTATCCAGGTTTCGACAGCCGACGTTTCCTGGGCGGGTACGGACGATGACGTGACGCTCTCGCTCGCGGGGCGAAACTGGGATCTGGACAATGACGACCACGACGATTTCGAGCGGGGCAACACGGACACTTTCGATCTGGACCCGGGCTCGGGATTATATGTGCGGGATATTCGATTCGTCCGGATACACAAGTCTTCGGATGGAATAGCGGGCGGATGGAAGTTGAAAGGGATAAAGATAATTGCAAACGGCCAGACGCTTTACAACAACCAGTCGATCAACAAGTGGCTGGAAGACGACGACCGAACATGGTCGGCCAGCTTCTAACGGTTCTCGTCGAGGAGTAGTTGAAGAGTCCTGGCATCAGGCAAAGCCGTGCGGGCGCCGACCGCACGGCATTTAAGCGCGGCAACGCCATTTGCCATCCGGCAGCTTTCTTCGATCGAAGCACCGGTGAGAAGGCCGTAAAGAAAGCCCACGCGGAAAGAATCGCCCGCTCCGGTCGTGTCCTTGCAGCCGCCCGGCACGGCGAAAGCGGGCGTTTCGATAAAACCGTCCGGGCCGAGGACGAGCGAACCCCGATCGCCGAGCGTTACTCCGGTGATCGCGCATCCGAAAGTGTCTTTTAATGCCTTAAGAGCGTCTTTGTGATCGGCCCGGCCGGTTATCGATGGCGGAAAATCAGCCGATGCCAGCAAAATATCGACCAGCGGCAGAAGTTCCTCGATTCCGTCGAAACGCCGGTCGATATCGGTTGAAACGATAACGCCATTCTCACGCGCCGACCGCGCAAGGCGGACGCAGGCTTCCGTATCATGCGGCGTCAGGTGAAGCACTTTTGCATCGGCGACCGCCGCCAGCGGAACATCGCCCGCCGCATAGCCGAGCTTTTGATCGCGGTCCCAAATGACGGTCCTTTCACCATTCCGTACGTCGATAACGATAAAGGCTATCTGTGTTCGACAGTTCGCAATGCGTTCCGCGAAGCTCAGATCGACGCCTTCATTCTTAAGGGAATCGAATCCGATGTCGCCCGGCGGATCGTCGCCAAATCTTCCGACATAGCTTGTCCGCAGGCCCAGCCGCTGAAGCCCGGCCATCGTCGTGGCGACTTCACCGCCCGCCGCCTGGGCATAGTCGACCAGCCTTACTTTTGAATCGAATTGCGGATAGGCCGGGACCTGGATGAGGAAATCGACCGCGTTGGTTCCGAATCCGACCACATCGAAAGTCTTATTCTCCGGTAAATGAAAAGGAAAATTCATGTCGGTCAGGTCGGCCCCGGACTTAAGCGGAAAAAACTTCGGAAAAGTCCGCACAGGTTCTTGCAATACTCTTCAAAGAAAAGTTAGATTGAAAAAGACGGACCGTTTATCGAGCGAAAGCTTGCGTTCAACTAAATTTAGTAGATTTCGGGAGAATTAAAAAATGCCTACATCGATTTGTCCAGAGTGCGACGAAGAAGTGTATGTAGACGCGGAAATTGAGCAGGGCGACCGGGTTTCCTGTGAGGAATGCCACGCCGACCTTGTCGTCGTCGGATTGGATCCGATCGAACTGGACGTTCGCGAAGACGCCGAAGACTCATTGTCGGATGACGACGATTACGATTCGCACGATTATGAGGACAACCGGTTCTAGCTCTGCGTATCGCGAAATTTAGTTGGGTGGTGTGTATCCGGTCCGGTCCTGTTTTACCGCCAAACCTTTTTTCGACAATATCCTGACAGTTCTGAAGGCGCCTGACGGTGCCTTTTCCCGTTCGGGGTAGAATGCGATGGCATAGCTTGCCGTGATCTCGTCTTCGAGGGCTTTGAACAGCGGCTCAAGGTCCTTGTCGGTCGCGTAAAAGCTTTTGCCGCCGGTCTGGTCGATAAGGCCGCTTGCCTCGAGCGGAGTCAGCAAAGGGCGCTTGGTTTGCTGCAATCGTGAATACGAAGGCAGGATCAGAGCGTAGACCGAGGTTTCATTCTCCTTTGCCCGTTCGATAACGGTTCCCGGCGCAACTACGTCGCCTACCGGAAAACCGTCGGTAATAACGACCACCGCTTTTTTCGTCAGTCGATTCATCGAATATTTTGGAGCTTTGTTGCGCAATAATCTGATGGCGTGGTCGACCGCATCATAGGCGTGGGTCGAAAGGCCGTCGCGATCACGTTTGAGCTTCGAGATCGACGATTCAAGCCTTTCACTGCGGTTTGTGAAAGACTGAAGCGTGGAAACGTCCATCGCAAACGTCGTAACGGCAAAGAAAGAGTTATAGTCCGAAAGCCGCTGGGCAAAACTTCCAAGGGCCGTTTTAAGCCGGTCCAATTCCGCCGCCGTCATGCTGCCTGAAACGTCGAGTGCAAAGACGATCGACAGCGGCCTTCCGGCATCTTCTTTCGTGATCGATTCAAAAAAATCGGGCTCACGTTCCACTCCGTTCTCGAGTATCCGAAAATCATCCTGCTTAAGTCCGCGGACCGGCCGGCCGGACTTGTCCGTCACGATGATCTCGAACGTGACCAGATCGGTCT
>JABFSB010000131.1 GCA_013140875.1 Acidobacteriota bacterium | reverse complement strand
CTTTGGAATGCTTTTTTGCCAATGCAAGCGTTGCGTTTAGTTCGGATTCCGCATCGGCGGTGCGGCCGCGGGCGCTCCAAATTTCACTGCGGAGCCAGCGGGCAAACATTTCCAAACGAAGACTTTTGCCGTCCTCAAAGGCAGTCAAGGCAAGTTCGACGTATCGTTCGGCACCGTCCGGGTCGCCGGCTTTGAAAAGCATTTGAGCACGCTCCAACTTTACCGATCCCGCGGCAACAAGATTCCCCTCTTTTTGGAAGAGATCGTCAGCCAGATCGAGCTTTTGCGCGGCTTCGCCTTCTTTACCAAGTCGAAGAAGTGCGCGCGCGTGGCTCAGGCTGCTGAAGGCCAGTTCGGCCTGCATGCCTAATTCCGCAAAGCGGCTTTCGACCTTTCGGTAAAAACCGACGGCCTCGGGCAGGAGATTGAGTTCGAGATAGATATCGGCAATTTCGAGTTCGCAGGTGTACGATTGATTCGGCATCTCCAACACTTCGTATTTCACCCGCGACCTTTCCATAAACTTCAGGGCGAGATCGTATTTGCCCTCGAATAAATAGAGTTTGCTAAGGCTGGCTTCGATCTCGGCCTCGGTTATGGCCAACTTGTTAATCGATGACCGCTCCAATGCCCGCCGGTAAATTGTGTCGGCGTCGCGAAACTCATTTTGGAACATCTTTACGAACGCCTGACAGTTTTCGACCATGGCAAGTTGCCGCTGGTCGTCGATTTGAGTGAAGCGGGCGTGAGCCATTTCAAAATAAGGCTCCGCCTCGCGGTACATGTCCCGACGTATGAATAAATTGCCGATATTGTGCTCTATCTTTCCGGCGGAATAGTGATCGTTATTCGCGATAAAAATCTCGCGTGCCTTGATACCGCAGTCAGCGGCCTCGTCGTAACGCCCAAGCAGAGCCAGGGCATAAAGTTTGCTGGTTTGAGTTTTTGCCGCCGGGTGCATTTTGCCCAGGCTGGTGAAGATTGCTTCGGACGATTCCACGCAGCCCACGCATTTTTCAAGTTCGCCATCGACCAATGCTTTAATGGCGTTTACCCATTCGGAATACGCCTGAACCTCAGGGCTTTTGGCATGCTCGGCGAGATCTTTGAGAGTTTCCGCAATCGCGGCAACCTTTTGCGGAGCTTCGGTCCAAACCTCGTAACAGATCGCTTGAAGAGCCTCGGAGGTATCTACCGAAATATTTCGATCCTGTTCACGAATTAAAATAAGCCGCGCTTCGGGTGAGCTTTCGAGAAGTAGTTTCGCTATGTCCGTCGGAATCATTTAACTGGAATTCAAGTAGTAAGCGCTACTCTCCGATTCATCAAAAGGGCAGTCGCGATTGCATTTTCGTTCGTTAATGAAGGCATCGAGGATGAAGGCATCGAGGAGTTGTCATAAGGAAGTATAAGGCAACCTGCCTGGACAAAGATACCAGATTTCCGCCGAGCGGAAAATCGGCTGCGAACGCCCGTTGTACGACCGCTCCGCGGCTCGGCACCTTTCTTGCCTTAACGATGACGAAAGAACTCTCACGATCGGGCAGGCTTGAATCTTGGGATTAATTATTTTTTTTCAACGGAGTGCTTATTCATGATAGAAGTTCAGGAAATGACGAACCGCGAGATCGACGAAGTTTTGCTTCGGGTCGGCTATGGACATTTGGCTTGTGCCCGCGACAACCAGCCCTATGTTGTACCCGTTCATTATGCTTACGAAAAACCGAATATCTATGTATACACAACCGAGGGAATGAAGACGGACATCATCAAAACTAATCCGCGGATTTGCCTGCAGGTCGAAGAGGTAGTCGCGAACGACGATTGGCGAAGCGTTGTCGTAACCGGTTCCGCGGAACGAATTTCGGACCGCGATGAAAGAGAAGCCGCCATAAAGCTCATTCTTGCGGTGAATCCGACCCTGACACCCGCGATAAGTATCAGGTGGCTAGACAATTGGATTCGTGAAAACCGGGAAGTCGTTTATCGAATCAACCCGGAAATAGCAACCGGCCGTTCACCGGTCAAGGTGAAAATAAGGGCCACATTTGCTCAACCGGCCGGGGGTAAGAAGCCCGGCATTTATTAATCCGTTCAAACAACAATTCTGCATTTTGTTCCGGTCAATCAAAGATCGATTTCAGAAAACGCCAAACAAGCCATTGTGAAAAATCCCACGCTTACGATCTCCCGGTGCGGAATATTCCACGCGGGCCGATGCTCATAGTTCGAAAAATACTGGACATGCAATTGGTATGGACCTTGCGAATTCAATTAGACGATTGAGCTCGCGGCCGTTCGCCGCCGCCTTTAAATGAAACAGCCAGAGGAGAATTTTTATGCTAACCAGAATATACGCTACTTCATGGATCGTCTTGGCCTTTATCGCCGGTGTGATCTTTCTAACCGGAAACTTCAGCATGCTTGTCGGCGTTGCCTTCGGCTTTATCTGTTTTGGGATGATCTTTATGGGAATGATGTTCGTGCTTCCGTCTACGGTCGTACATCCCGCACCGCCTCATTCGTCGGTCCGACCAGGCCGCCAAAGCAGCTTTTTGGACCGTTCTCGGGCCTTTGGCAGGAGATGGTTTTCCACGAACGGCGTAGAGGTCCGAAAGCCTAAATATCACTGAGTCCGCGTGTCAGCAACGATCGAAGCAAGTTTCCGTCTGAAGGTAAAAAAATGAAAAAACTCTGGATCCTTTTAGTCGCAATATTTGTATTTTCGTTCTCAATTCTGGGATGGATCGGCACCGAGATATTTCGCCAGGCTCCTCCGATTCCGAAAACGGTTCGCGTTGCCGATGCACAGGTCCTGATCGCAGAGGAAGAAATTCAAAACGGACAAAATGTTTGGCAGGCGATGGGCGGTATGCAAAGCGGTTCGATCTGGGGGCACGGAAGTTATGTCGCGCCCGATTGGACGGCAGACTATCTGCACCGTGAGGCGTTGTTTATCCTGGACGAATGGGCGACGCAGGAATACGGCGCCAGATATGACGGTGTTCCAAGCGAGGCGCAAGCCGTGCTTCGCCAGCGTTTGCAGAATACGGTTCGGAAGAACAACTACGACCCGGCTACGGGCAGCTTGACGATCGAGGCGGTCCGCTTTCGTGCATTCGAAAATAATCTCAAACACTATACCGATGTTTTTACGAACGGAAATAAGGACTACGCAATTCAGAAAGGAGCCCAATCTGATCCGTTAAAGCTGCGTCAATTGACTTCTTTCTTTTTCTGGACGGCGTGGGCTTCGACTGCAAACCGGCCGGACAACACGATTTCGTATACAAGTAATTTCCCGTCCGAACCTCTTGTCGGCAATGTCCCAACTAGCAGTGCCGTTATCTGGACCGGTGTCAGCGTAATAATGCTTATCGCGGGCATAGGAGCGATGGTTTGGTTCTATGCCGGTTGGCATCGGGAAACCACGACATTGGATACTCCCGCTTCCGATCCGCTGATCGGCGAGACCGTAACGCCCTCGCAGAAGGCCACCGTTAAATACTTCCTCGTCGTGTCGCTGCTTTTCCTGCTGCAGATCGTGATGGGGATCATCACCGCCCACTACGGCGTGGAGGGCGGCGGGTTTTACGGCATTCCGCTGGCGGATTATCTGCCATATGTCGTCACGCGTACCTGGCACACGCAGCTTGGAATTTTCTGGATCGCAACTGCGTGGCTCGCGGCCGGCCTTTTCATTGCTCCGTATATCTGTGGCTACGAGCCGAAATATCAAAAGCTGGGAGTCGATGTTCTGTTCGGAGCTTTGCTGATCGTCGTGTTGGGATCGATGGCCGGACAATGGATGAGCGTGATGCATATGCTCAACGGTGATCTCTGGTTCTGGTTCGGACATCAAGGCTATGAATATGTCGATCTGGGCAGAATCTGGCAGGCGGCATTGTTTGTCGGATTATTGTTGTGGCTTTTCCTGATCGCCCGGACGGCTATACCCGCGATAAAGAAGAACGACGATGCAAAATCGCTGGTAGTACTTTATTTAATGACTACGGCAGGTATTGCTCTGTTTTACAGCCCGGGCCTTTTCTGGGGAATGCGCTCTCACCTCACCGTCGTCGAGTATTGGCGGTGGTGGGTCGTGCATCTCTGGGTCGAAGGGTTCTTCGAAGTGTTTGCGACCGTTGTTATTGCATTCTTGTTCGCCAAATTGAAAGTAATTCGCCCTGATCACGCCGCGTACGCGTCACTTCTTGCAGGTGCGATATACCTGAGCGGAGGAATTATCGGGACGCTTCATCACCTTTATTTTGCAGGAACTCCGACAGTTGCACTTGCCTTTGGCTCCGTATTCAGCGCGCTGGAAATAGTGCCGCTCGTTTTTGTCGGTTACGAAGCTCTCGAAAATATCAGGCACTCAAAGGCCAGGGCCTGGCTCGATCAATACAAATGGGTCGTTTATTTCTTCGTGGCCGTGGCGTTTTGGAATCTTGTCGGAGCCGGGATCTTCGGTTTTATGATCAATCCGCCGATAGCTCTTTATTACATGCAGGGGTTGAACACGACGGCCGTGCACGCACACGGCGCACTTTACGGCGTTTACGGTACGCTGGGCCTAGCCCTGCTTTTGTTTTGCCTGCGTGCGATGAAACCGGAAATGAAATGGAATACCAAATTGCTCGCGTTTTCGTTTTGGACGATCAATATCGGGCTGCTGATGGAAATATTTTTCAGCTTGCTGCCGATCGGCCTTTTGCAAACCTACCAATCGGTTTCGGTCGGGTATTGGTCGGCACGAAGCCCGGAGTTCATGCAGACGGAACTTATGCAGTTCCTGCGCTGGATGCGGCTTTTCGGCGACACGATATTTGCCGTCGGAGCAATCGCATTCGTCTATTTTGCGATCGGCATAATGCGTCGGGAACGTCCGTTTTTGAAAGAAAAACAACCTGTTATTCAAACCGCGGAAGCGCTTGAATAGCATCTGATTTCTCGGTGCGCCCTCAGCGTGATGCATACCGTTTCGAGCTCATGAGATGAAATATCGGATATCAGTTGCCCTGGCTGCGATACTGCTGATCGTGGTGCCGCAGTTTTTTATCGACTCGGAAGTATACGCTCGAACGGTCTCAATTGCCGGAATATGTTTGCTGCTATGGATAAGCGAGATCGTGCCGGCCTTCGTGCCAAGCCTATTGCTGTGGACACTGGTACCTACTTTCCTTTCGCCGTTTGACGGCAAATTCACTTTCACGAACACACTTTCCTGGGCCGTTGATCCGGTGATGGCGTTATTTTTCGGCGGCTTCGTACTTGGCGTGGCGACCGAGAGCAGCGGGTTGGACCGGCGGCTTACACAATTCGCTCTTCGCTCTTCCGGTGACTCCTTTGAAAAATTTTTGCTGTCGACAATGCTGATCACCGCATTACTTTCGATGTGGATGTCGAATATAGCTGCCGCCGCGTTGGTGTTCGCCTGTCTGAACCCGATTCTGTGCAAGTTCGACAGTGATCACATATTGCGGCGCGCTCTTCTTCTGGCGGTGGCCTTCGGAGCAGACTTCGGCGGTATAGCCACGCCGATCGGCACTGGCCCGAACGCCATAGCGATTGCGTCGATATCGGCCACGCAATCGGTTTCATTCTTTAGCTGGATGGGATTTGCTTTACCCCTGACCGTTGGGCTGCTGTTCGCAAGTTACTTGTTGCTTTCCTGGCGAGTTCGAAGAAAAAGGAGCGACTGGACGGAGAAGAAGGACGAGATATACGGCTCAGTTCCTGAGACCGAAAGCGTGCTCCCAAAATACCGGCAAACAAGTTTCCTGATCATATTGGCGGGAACAATAATCCTGTGGCTAAGCGAGCCGCTGCACGGAATTCCCGCCGCCGTAATTGCTCTAGGATCGGCTGCCACCTTGTTCCTGTCCGGAGTGCTGTCAAAAAACGATCTGGCAAGGGTCGACTGGTCGACGCTTCTTCTGATCGCGGGCGGAATAACGCTTGGACGGCTCCTTGAACATTCAGGCGTTGTTAAGACACTCGCCGCAACCGTACCTTTTGCCGATTTCGATCCGCGTCTCAGCCTTTTTTTATTATGCCTCGCAAGCGCCTTGCTCTCGGCATTAATGAGCAATACCGCGACAGCCGTTATGCTGATCCCGCTGGCAAGCGTCCTGATACCTTCACCATCGACGGCTATCCTGATCGCCGTTTCCGCTTCATTCGGCGTTCCATTTCTCATCAGTACGCCGCCAAATGCAATGGCATTTGGTCAGGGCGGACTGAAGTTTACCGATCTTTTCTGGCCAGGTCTGTTATTGATGCTTTTCGGCTGCGTACTTGTAAGCCTGACCGGAAAAAGCGTTCTTCAGTTTGTCGGGATTCCATAGCGCAATTAATTTTTCCGCCGAACCAGTGTGAGAAAAGCACGAATGATTCGCGTAGGATCGACAAACACGGTTACCCGTGAGACGTATTTTCTAAAGGGACTTGGAATGTTGGCGGTGGCGGCCGGAGTCGGTTATCCCGATCGGTATTATTCAACAGTTTTGCTAGGGGGACGAGGCTCTTGTCGGGTTCGCGAACGCAAATCGCCCGGTGTGCGACTCTTTCGGCGTAATTCATTTCGCGCAAGAACTTCGCGCGATGAAACCTCATCCGGTTTCACGCCCTGTTTGAAAAGACTGTTCAACGCAGCCATCGATCTATTTTCATCAAGAGCGTCGGGAAGACGATATTCGTATCGGAGGTCAACGGAAAGCGGCCTGAGGAATTCGCGTAGCGCGGCTTCGATTTCGGCGGTCCACGGGCTTCGCGGCGGGATGTCGGCCTGATTATTTAAAGTATTTAAAGCTCTTGCCTTGAGCAAGGATTCGTTGAGCGATGGTTCGAGGCCGTCCGGCGAAGTCTTGAATTGCTCAACGGCAGGTGCAGTCGATGATGTTCCGGAATTGAGCAAAGCTTCAACCGATTTCAGCGCGTCTGCATTCGCATTAACGGGGATTCCCGCGAACTGGGCATTAAGATCGGATGTTATCGGGTTTTCGGCCAACGCGACCGAAGGAATTGGATCCGACGGAGAAATTGCACGGGGCGAGGTCGCCGATTCCGCGGCGAAAGCCGATTCCATAGCCTCTCGTGCGGCCTGGACGATGTGATCAAGATCCCAGTATATGGAAGCCCAACTCATATAATACCTCGCAGAAAATTTTAGAATTCCAACCCGTTGTTCGTAATCCTTATGCGTTCCGCTGAAACGCCGGCGGCCAGCTTTTCCAGATTTGTTCTTGCGGTCTGGCGGCCTTTTTCCAGTTGAACTTCCGATTTCGATTGCGACCCCTGGGAAAACTGGAAGTAGGCCATGCCGGTCATAACGGCCAAAAGTTCGGCCGCCTGCTGTTTATCTACATCGGTCATCTTTTTGACCTCCGCATTTTCCGAAAGCATCCGCCTAAACTGATCATAGATAACGCGTTCCTGCGTCAATGTCACTTTCATTTGTTCCTTGACCTTTACCGCCTGAAGACGGGCAAGCGGATCGTCGATCCGCGCAATTGCAGGATCTCCATTAATATCGAGCAGGTAGTTGTAAACCTGATAGTTGTTGACTACAAAATACTCGAACGCGTAAGCCAGGTCGTTCGCGGGAAAGCCGTCTTTTGCGGCGGTCTGCCGATACAGGTCCAGCATTTTTGTCACCAACTGACTCGTTTCGGCGACGGCTTTTGTATCGCCGCCGTTCATCGCGGCCAAAGTTTTCGGAAGAATGTAGCCGGATTGGCGAAAAGATGTCGCTCCCGTGGCTCCGGCAGGAACTGCCTTCGCGGTCGACTTTCCTCGCCCGCCAACTCTCATCGAGTTGTTCATTGCAGTCTGGAATGCCTTATTCGACCAGAATGACTGATTAATGTAGTACCCGATCGGATCAGCCGACTGGCTCCCGGGAAGTCCGTAAGTTTGAGCAGACAACGGGACAGCCGTAAAAGGAATGGCCAATAACAAAACCACAAATATCTTTGTCATATAACCTCTTAAAAAAACCGACACCGGCTAAAAAAGAAACGGAGGTATCCTGTCAGCCAGAAGACCCCCATTTCTGATCAAAAATTCTTACCGCACGGGCGGTTTCAGTTTATGAAACGGCCGTGTTGCGGATGACTGCCTTCGAGGTGTCGTGTCCGTTCTTCAGGGTCGTACTCAGCGATTCGATCGCCCTGTTTTGACGCTGTTGTTCGTTCTGCAGCCGCATAAACGCCATCTGTTCGGCCATGTTCTGCGATTGCATCTGCTGTTGGGCCTGAATATTTGCACGAGCCTCTGGAGTCAACCCAGGAGTGTCAGCCGGATTTACGTAGTTGTTACCATCTGTTGGTGTTACATTTATAGCCATTATATTTCTCCTTGATGCTAATTGATTTTGTCCGATTCCAGGGGAATCTCCGGGCTCTGCCCATCCTCCAACTGAATGACCTGATAGATACCTAAAACCATGGCTCTTGCACGGTTCGCTCCAGAATCTACCTCTTCCGGATCGAGTTCGATGGCCTTTCTTAAATTTACCACCGCGTCTTCGATCCGCTGCTGCCTAATAAAGACCTCGGCCAGATTAACGTAGGGTGCGATCCCTTTCGGATCGAGTTCCACGGCCTTTTTCAAGTGCGGAACTGCCATATCATCTTCTTTTTGAAGAGTGAAAACGGCGCCCAGTGCAGACCTGGCGTCCGGGCTTTCCGGATCGAGTTCTACCAAACCTTCAAATATCGTTCGAGCCTTATCAAGATTTCCCTGATTATAGTACATCGCTCCGACCCGGCCCATTTCGGTAAACTCGTCCCGAGTGATCGATAGCTCTTCCCGCATTGTCTGCGTCGCACTTGTCATCGTCAATTTTACGACCTGATCTGAGAGTAATAGGCTCTCGAGAAACTGTTCGACGCTGTCAGCGTGTCGGAGAACGAGCCGCGAACCGTTTCGAGCATCGCCAGCGTACCCGGACTGTTCCCGGCATTCAGCTGCGTAAGCTGGTCTACCAAATTATCAAGCCGTGCGTTAACCAACTCGGTTTGCTTGGCCGTCGGCCGTTGTGCGGCCGCGAAGTTCCCAAGAGGAGGCCGCTTGGCGGCACGATCGGCGAAATCTCTGCTCTTAAAACTCGAGACGAGATTAAATACGTCTTCCGCAACTCCGAGCCAGTTGCCCGTCAAAGCATTCAGGCCCATCTTTACGAAGGGTGCAATGCTTCCAAGGCCAACCTTTTCAAGAACGCCGCCAACTACTTTTCCGAGAAGCTTTCCTATGCCGAACATGATAATGCCCCTTTAAGTCCCGACCTGCCTTTTAATGGCTTCAATACTATTATCGGCCACCGTTTCGTAATGTTTCCTACTTTTTTACGATTTTCTAAAAAAATGCGGACCGCACCCTCGCGACCCGCATTTCTCCAAAGTACCTACGCCTGAATGTTAAGGTATTGCGACCTGGAGAACTGGAACGAAGCCTGGCTGCGGTCGTTGTCCGAACCGATCAACTGACGCAGCAACTGCCTGATCCGATCGATCCCGTCGCTTCCGCACTTGCAACCGCCCTGATTGGTTCCTTCCGGTCCGCCCTGTCCGCGAAGCTTTTCGAGCCTGCTAAGC
>JABFSB010000107.1 GCA_013140875.1 Acidobacteriota bacterium | reverse complement strand
ATGACAACGTGCGGGTTCGTTTTTATCATCAAAAAAATAAAGGTTCGTAGCCCTTGACCTAGTTTGGCACCGAAAGTAAGGGAGGAATTAACGATGTTAGATCAGTTAGTCGAATCGAAAAGCCACGCGGCTGAAAACTCGAGACGAGGCGGTCTTTTGCTTGGGACGTTCGCGATCATGTTCACGCTTTTGTTGAGCTCTGTCGTGTACAGCATCTTCAACAAGGATTTTGGAATGGGTACCGACGACCTTTCGCTCGAAACGCTTGTCGCTCCGCCCGTGATCGAAGAGGCCCCGGAACCGGAGCCCGAAAAACAGCCCGAGAAGCAGAAGGACCCGAACGTCGATATCCGAAAAGAGATCATCGCGTCGATGACCGAAACCCCGCCCAAAGTGCCGGATAAGCCCAGCGTTACAAAAAATCTCATTCCGCCGCGCGACCCTAATAAATATACGGTCAAAGGCGATGTGAACTACAGCGCCGCCAATGCTCCGCCGCCGGATTACAAAGGTCCTGTGAACACCACCGGTTCGGGAAGCGACTCCGGCAATCCGGGAGATGGTGGAAAGGGCGAAAGCACCGCGCCACCGCCACCGCCACCGCCGCCGGCAAAGAAAGAACCGCCAAAGACCATTTCAGGCGGCGTTCTGAACGGTAAGGCGACAAGTCTTCCGAAACCGCCGTACCCGCCGGCAGCCCGTGCTGTCCGTGCCAGTGGTGCGGTGAGCGTCCAGGTTCTGATCAGCGAGACCGGCAGTGTGATCTCTGCCAGTGCGGTCAGCGGCCATCCGCTGCTTCGTCCGGCCGCGGTCGCAGCTGCCCGCGGAGCCCGGTTCAGCCCGACGCTGCTTTCCGGCCAGGCCGTAAAGGTTTCAGGCGTTATTACATATAACTTTGTTCCCTAGGACAAACGATCCGCGGATGACGAGAAACGGCTGAAAAAGCCGTTTCTTTTCAACCGCAATTACAAACGCAATAATAAATTTTTCGATTTTCTTTGGAGGAAAAACCATGACTCTTTTAGCAAGCCTGATAGGATCGGACTTCCTGGGCCTCTTTCTTATGTTCGCGGGTGACGGCAAGAATCCGTTCACGATCTATGACATCGTCAAGAGTTTGACGATTCCCGGCTGGGTCGTTATCAGCATTCTTCTTATCCAGTCCGTCTACATGATCGCCGTCGGCATCGAGCGTTATCTGACCTACAACAAGGCGAAACAGCAGTCGCGTCAGTACGCACCGAAAGTTGCGATGGCGCTCAAAAACAGCAACATCGATGAAGCGATCAACATCAGCGACCGTCACAAGGATTCGCATCTCGCGATGGTGGTTTCTTCCGGCCTCAAGGAGTTTGCCGCTCACCAGGGTAATTCCGATATTTCGGCCGATGAAATGGAAGCTTCAAAACGTGCACTCGATCGTGCGATCGCGGTTAAAACGGCTGAGCTGAAGCGCGGCCTTGCGGGTCTTGCGACCGTCGGTTCGACCGCGCCGTTCGTAGGATTGTTCGGAACGGTGGTCGGTATCATCGGTGCTTTCGTTGGGCTGGCCCAGTCGGAGAACGCCGGTATTGCGGCCGTCGGTGGAGCTATCGCGGAAGCACTCGTCGCGACCGCATTCGGTATCGCGGTGGCCGTTCCGGCCGTGTGGCTCTTCAACTATTTCACGAACAAGGTCACGAGCTTTGGCGTCGAAATGGAGAACTCGGCTTCCGAGTTGGTCGACTATTTCATCAAACAGCGTACGAGGGCCCTGAAAGGCTAGTATTCGATCCTCGAGGCATTTTTAGTAAGGAGAATAACTGCTATGGGAGCACAAATCGGCGGATCGGAAGAGTATAATTCGGCGATCAACGTGACACCGATGGTTGACGTGATGCTGGTGCTGCTGATCATTTTTATGATCGTCACTCCGCTCCTTCAATCCGGCGTTCCGGTAAACATCCCGAAGGACCTTAGTTCGCCCGATGAGGACGGAGACATCACGAAAGACACCTCTGTCGTCATCACGATTCCGGACAATAATAACTTCTATGTCGGCAAAGATCCTTTCCCGCTCACATCGCTTGGCGAAAAGGTTCAAAACCTGATGAAGGATAAAGCTCCGGATAAGCGAATTGTTTATGTCAAAAGTGGCGTAGACGTCAATTACGGAACCGTGGTCCAGGCAATCGACATTATCCGCAAACAGGATATCGACAAGATCGGTCTCGTGGCGGATAAGAAGAAAGGTGGCGGCGAGGCCCCGGCGGCAGCTCAGTAGAGCGGCTTTCGGTCCTCGCAGCATTTAGATTTCGGGAGTATTGAAATATGGGAATGTCATCAGGCGGCTCCAGCGGTGGAGCGACGCCCCAGATCAACGTAACGCCGCTTATCGACGTTCTGCTCGTGCTTTTGATCATTTTCATGATCATTACGCCGGTAAAGCCGAGCCGTTTCGAGGCAAAGGTCCCGGCCGAGCCGAAAGACCAGCAGAACCTCGACGTTAAGCCGAATCCGCTTACTCTTGTTATCGCTATTAACAAGGATACCAAGGCCGTTACCTTAAATAACGAGCCGGCAGGCGATGTCAGCGACGCGTCCTCATTGACCGCAAAGCTCGACGATATCTTCAAGCAGCGCGATACGAACGGCGTTTTCCGCGAAGGCACGAACGAAGTCGAAAAGACGGTGTTCATTAAGTCGCCGACTTCAGTACGTTACGGCGATGTCGTCAAGGTAATAGACGCGGCCAAAGTGGCCAAGGCTTCGCCGATCGGGCTGCAGATCGACGATTTGACGGAATAAATTCGTCCAAAAGAGCGCGAGCCGGCCCCAGCGGCGGGTTCGCGTCAAAATTTTATAAATTGGGTACCAACTGGAGTCGAAAAATGAGATCTTCTCGTTTAGGAATATTTGTATTACTTACATTTGCAGTATTTCTGACCACAAATTGTTCTTATTACAACCGGGTAATGTCGCGGAAAAACCTGGTTGACGGGTCGACGGCCTACAAGGAACGTAAGTTCGAGATGGCTGAAGATCTATTCCGCAAGGC
>JABFSB010000080.1 GCA_013140875.1 Acidobacteriota bacterium | reverse complement strand
GATTATCGTTGCCGCGCTCGCTCTAATCTTGAACAGCGATCTAACGAGTTACTTCCCGTACATCTATCTGCTCCCGTGGATACTCGCTCTTCTGTTGGTTTTCGCAACGCCGACGCTTTTTCTGTATTCGCGCGGACGGTTGAAGTTTTACGATCCGCTGGTCTACGCGACTTGGTCATATTTCTTTCCTGCCTTCGTCATCGGCGGATTTATGCTTGCCGGGGGCTGGTCGCAGCCATATTACCTTAGCTTTATTCAGGATGCGGCCACGAATCTGCCCTACACCATAGTTCTCATAATGCTTGGTTTTGCGGGAATGTCCCTGGGGTACTTTTCAAGCCTCGGCGTCAAGCTTGGGGCGACCGCCAGCCGTTTCCTGCCGTCGCGCGACTTTGAACCTTCAGCATTGCTTACCGCCGGTGTCGTGCTGCTCTTGCTTGGCGCCTTTAATTTCATGGTCGCCGTTGCCATCGGGGTCAGCGGTTACCAGCATTTAGAAATTGTCGAATCTTATTCCGGACTCGTTTTTCTAACGACTTTGTTTTGGATGCAAGGATCGTTCATCATCTGGTACGTACTGTTTAGCCGCGGAGATTTTAGCTTCAAATCACTTCTGATGGTCGGACTGCTTTTTGCGGCAACCATTGTTCGAGCATTATTTTCAGGTAACCGCTCGGCCCTGTTTCTCGTGTTTGTGATCGTTATTCTGGCTTTTGTACTCTCAGGCGGAAAGCTGAATTTTCAGAAGACCGCGATCGCCGGCATTTGCCTGTCGGTCTGCCTGATGGCCGGAATGATCTACGGCACGACCTTTCGCAGCGTTAAGGGTACCGAGTCCTATTCGTCGGTCGGAGAATATACCGACAATATTTATGAGACCTTCGATGAGGTGGGCCGGTTTGATTTGCAAAGCAGCGTTCAGTTTGCGCTCGCCGGATTGGCCGAGCGGCTCGACACGCTCAGTTCCGTTGCGGTCGTCGTATCCAGCTACGAACAACTCCAGCCCTACGAAGAAAGCTACGGCTTGGACAACAATATTTGGAAGGACATTTCAACGTTCTTTGTACCCAGAATTTTGTGGAACGAAAAACCGGTGGCTTCCGAGCCGAGAAAATACAGCGACCTTTATTTCAATTACGGAGACAATTCATTTGCCATAACTCCAGTCGGAGACCTTCTTCGCAACTATGGTCCGATCGGCGTACCGATCGGCATGTTTTTGTTCGGCATTGTGCTCCGGTTTATTTACCGAGCGCTTATTGAGAATCAGCCGCGTTCGATCTCACGGGCGACGATGTACTTTATGCTTTTACTTTCGATATCATACGAAGGTTTTTACGGCGTCCTGATCCCGTTCATGTTTAAGGTCGGTTTTACGGCTGTTATCGGACTTCTGATCGTCGGCCTGATTGCGCGTGGTATGGGACACCGTCGAGTTCCGGCACAGGCCTGAAAAGAATTTCCTCCGCTTGTCTTATGATCGTGTTTACCAACGGCTGCTTTGATGTCCTGCACCGAGGGCATGTCGACCTGCTTGAACGTGCCCGGGCTTTGGGTTCAAAGTTGGTTGTCGGGCTGAACAGTGATATTTCCGTAAGCCGCATCAAGGGAAACGGACGGCCGTATCAATCGGCCGAAGACAGAAAGGCGGTCCTTTTAGGCCTGCGGGCGGTGGATGAAGTACTTATTTTTGATGAACTTACACCGGAAAAACTTATACATCAGGTGAAGCCGGACGTACTCGTTAAAGGCGGCGACTGGACCGTCGATCAGATCGTGGGAGCCGATTTTGTGATCGCTAACGGCGGGACCGTTCACTCATTGCCTTTGGTAGATGGCTTGTCGTCATCGGCAATCATCGAAAAGATCGCTCCTCCAACCGATGAAGCAGCGGCTGACTCCGATATCGTCGCTTCTTCGCTTGCACAGCATAGACAGGTGTTCAATGACGTTATCGATTCGCTCACGGCGTCCATTAAAGAATGCGGCGAGTTAATTTTGGACACCGTAAGAAACGGAAAGAAGATCCTTATCTGCGGAAACGGCGGGAGCGCAGCGGATGCCCAGCACATGGCGGCCGAATTCGTCGGCCGTTACGAAACCGAACGCCGTGCACTGCCGGCGATCGCCCTGACTACCGACACCTCGGCGTTAACAGCTCTTGCGAACGACTATAGCTTCGACCGCGTTTTTGCTCGCCAGGTCGAGGCTCTCGCCAATGAAGGCGACCTTTTGATCGGCATCAGCACAAGCGGGAACTCGTCGAACGTGATCGCGGCGGTAATGACCGCGCGGCAGCTCGGCTGCCGGGTGCTTGGTATGACAGGAGCCACCGGCAAAAAGCTGGCCTCGCTGTCGGATGCCTGCCTGATGGTGCCTTCCGATCGGACCGCGAGGATTCAGGAGGTCCACATAACCATTGCTCATATATGGTGTGAATTGGTGGACGCGATGATAGAAGTCGGTTAAAGCGCGCGCCCTAACTTATAAAATGCGTATCCTCGTTTTCGGAGCCGGCGGAATGCTCGGCCATAAGCTGATTCAAATTCTAAGTAACGGTTCCGAGGTCTGGGGTACGGTGCGCGGCGATTACGATCAGATCGAACGATTCGGTTTTCTTGACGCTTCGAGGTGTTTGACGAAAGTCGATGTCTTCGACGAATCTTCGATCCGCGAATCGATTTCCGCCTCCCGGCCCGACGTGGTAATTAACGCGGTCGGCGTCGTAAAGCAGCTTGAAACATCAAAAGACGTAATAAAAACTCTTACGGTAAACTCGATCTTTCCGCACCGGCTGGCGGCTTTGTCCGACGAGTTCGGATTTCGCCTTATTTGCATTAGTACCGACTGCGTCTTTGACGGTGTCAAAGGGAGTTACACCGAAGACGATATTCCGAATGCGACCGACCTTTACGGCAAGAGCAAGAATCTCGGCGAGGTTACAACGGGAAACTCGTTGACGCTGCGTACTTCGATCATAGGCCGGGAATTGGGTACGGGCCACAGTCTTATCGAATGGTTCCTGTCTAATGAAGGAGCAAGCG
>JABFSB010000485.1 GCA_013140875.1 Acidobacteriota bacterium | reverse complement strand
CCTGGTAAAGCTGTTCGAATGTTTCGGCGAAGGCGGCGTGGATGTCTTTGACGCTCCCGGAGTGCGAATAGACAAGTTCGCGTTCGTCGGCGTCCCGGTCTTCGGTCGGATATTGATAAATTTCTATCAGCAAATTTTCGCCGTCGCGGACAAATCGGAAATCGAATTCTTCAGGGTCTCGGTTCCATTTGAGTAGATACTCATTCTGCGGCGATCCGGCGTCGGCCAACGCGGTCAGAATTCGCATCAACTCCGGCAAAGCCGTCTCGTGCGGCGCGTGGGCCGTGGTCGTGTGAAATTCATTCACGCCGTCCTCGAACCCGATGGACATCCATCCGCACTGCGGTGAATTAAAACTGACTTCGAGTTTGCTGCTCATAAAGATTCGGACTATTAATTGTAAATTGTTAACCGTAAATTGTTAACCGGCCTTAAGAAACTCTTTGTAAACAATTAACAATTGGCAATTAACAATTTACAATTAGCAATTCAGATGAAGCAATACCACGACCTTTTAAAGCACATTTTAGTCAACGGCACACGACATGAGGACCGGACCGGGGTCGGGACGATATCGGCCTTTGGATACCAGACGCGGTTCGATTTAAGAGAGGGATTTCCGATCGTTACGACGAAGAAAGTTCCTTTTCGCTGGGTCGCTGAGGAATTGTTCTGGTTCCTGAGCGGATCGACCAACGAAGCCGATTTGCGTGCCCGAGGCGTCGATATCTGGCAGGAATGGGCGACGGCCGAACAAACAGCGAGGTTCGGCAGGCAAGAGAGCGATCTTGGCCCGGTCTATGGTTATCTGTGGCGTTCCTTCGGCGGCGATTATCCGCAGATGAACGGCGTTGACCAGATCGCCCGGCTGATTCACGAGATCGAAACAAACCCGAATTCACGACGCCTGATCGTCACGGGCTGGAACCCGGAAACTTGCGACGAGGTAGCCCTGCCGCCGTGTCATACGTTGTTCCAATTCAAGGTGGATTCCGGAAGGACACTGCATTGTCAGCTTTATCAGCGGTCGGCAGATGCGTTTTTGGGAGTGCCCTTCAACATAAGCAGCTATGCCCTGCTAACGCACTTGGTAGCCCATGTTTGCGGGCTTGAGGTCGGAGATTTTATCCACACTTTCGGCGACCTGCACATTTATTCGAATCATTTAGCCCAAGTCGATGAACTGCTTTCACGGGAGCCGATGGAATTGCCCAAGCTCGAATTCGTGAATGCCGAAGATTTGAAAGGACTCGAAGGGCTGCTGAGTTTTAAGTTTGAGAATCTGAACATCGAAAACTATCAATCCTGGGGCAAGATTGCAGCTCCCGTGGCTGTCTAGAAAATCTAAATATACATATCTGAATACGGACTAGTGGTCGTTGTGTACACCTTTCGCGGGGAAGATATCCGCTTGATTACCGCGCGTCGTGCAGAAAAGTGGATGGCAAGATTATATGAAAAACAAGAAAACCGACCTTGACGAATATCATGAGAGCGTTTTCGCGAGCGAGAAAGCTTTTAGTAAAAGGTTCCGAAGGCTCGAAGGGGCTGAGTTAGTCACGCTCAAACGTCGTGTTGCAGATGCGGTGAGTGAAAAAAAGAGCCGGGTAACTATCTATTTCGATTCGGACATTGTGCGACGATTTAAAGAGATCGGTGAAAGCGAAGGCGTAGGATATCAAACGCTTATGAATCAAGCCTTGCGGACGTTCATTGACGGTATGACGGCCGATATGGCGAAGCAAGATCTCAAGAACGATATTCTAAAGGACAAGAAATTCTTGAAGCGACTGAAGACCGTATTGTCGGCATAAGCCGACTGACGGATAAACCCATTTTTACTTCTTCACGATCGAATACTCGATCCTTCTATTTAGGAACTTGCCATTATCGGTCGCGTTATCGAACCGAGGTTTAGACGCTCCGTAGCCGCGGGTTTGAAGGGCTTCGGGCCGAACGCCGAAGGTTACAAGCTTGTCTTTGACGGCCTTGGCTCGGTTTTCGGAAAGCGGTTGGTTAGTTGCGTCGCCGCCGACGTTGTCGGTGTGGCCTCCTACTTCCAGAACGGTGTCGGGCGGAAGGCGTTTGATGAATCCGGCGCCTTTCTGTAACGCGGCGAGTCGTTCGTCCGGAATGGCAAAGCTGCCGGTGTCAAAATTGATTATTAAGATGTTGAGTGCCCGGACGAGGTCCTCGGCGGTAAACGGATCAGGCAGAGCGTCAAGCGCCATATTGTAGCAACGCTCGGCTTTATCGAACTCGCCGGGGCTGAAAACACCGCAGTCTTCGCCGGGTTTTACGGTGATAGGCGTGCAGCGGGCGGTCAAAGGCTCGGGTGTTTCGCCGGCCTCGCCCTTTACTTCCATGTCGCGACATTCGAAATTCGGATGTTTGATGGAAATCTTGCGCGTCCCGGGCTTTAGATTAGTGAGTTCGTACGATCCGTCCTCGCGCGTCGTTCCCCACTGGCTTTCGTTATCGATCACGATCTTGCTGCCCGGCGGCGCATTTTTCACCGTTACCTTGAATGAGGTGTCGCGGAGAACGAAGAAATAGACGAATAAAAGTACAACGACCGCGAACGCGAACATACCGAAGATGCCCGCAACGGCCCAGAGCCAACCCGGAATGCCGCCTTTTGCCGCCTGCTCCTTTTTCTGTTGTTCGGCTTGTTCGGTCGGCGTCGGGGGAAGGTTCTGATATTTGGCGCGTTCTGCTTCGGGAAGCTGGAAATACGGCGTAGTTTTGTCGTAACCGCCGCCCGGCTGGGCACCGAAATCCTCCGGCGTCGAGCCGATGTCGGCCGGATTTACGCTGACATTTGCCTGCGTCATTCCCCAATCCGGGGCCTGCGGAACCTGCTGCTGCGAGCCCGGATAGAACGTTTTCCCGTAATCCGAATTGTCCGTGTTGATCGGCTTGATATTGGTGACGGTCTTGCCCCAATCGTCTGCCGCCGGCTGTTTTGGGTAATTATAGTTTGTCTTGTCCCAGTCGTTTTGAACGCCATCGTCCCCTCCGACGTTGATATTCGGCGTGGTTTTCGAGAAATCGTCGGGCGGCGGAGGCCCAGGGAACTTGTTGTCTTCGCTCACGAAGTGTTACTCCAAAACTGCGACGCAAAGATCGCCTTAAGAATGCGATTCTATCATAAGTTCACGGCGTCACTCTAAAATAGGTTGTCGACGGCAACACTGGTTAAACTCGGATTTTATTTGATGTTAGGCGGCTGGGCGTTTTTTGTGCGGATCGATATGCCCTCATCGGCGATCAGAAAAACTCGACGAAAGTCGTAGGAAGACGTATTGACGGGAAAGTAAGAAAGCAAATAACGATTGCGGCGAAGTTCGTCACAGATCGACTTGGCCGCGGTCTGAGCGTCATCGAACTGGAAGATCGCCCCGCCGGTGCCCTCGGTGAGTTTTTCGACGACCGCAGCCGCCTTTGGAGCATCGCGGCGAAACGCTCCGCGGGTACGATCCGGAAGCTGAAGGGAATAAACCGTAACGTTATAGTTTTGAAGATCGGCCAGCACGTTGTCGAAAGACGCCGCGCTTCCGCGGTCAAGGCCGTCGCCGATCAGCACGACTGCCGTTTTCCGCGTTCCGGGCATCAGCGGAAGCAGAATTTCGTTGACCGTTGCGTTCAATGCGTCAAAGAGATACGGATTGCCTTTCTTACGGAATGTCGAAAGCGATTTCTCGATCTTCTTGGCGTCGTCGGTCCATTCCTGAATAATTTCTGCCTTTTCGTCATAAGCTACGACAAAAAGTTGATCTCCATCGAAGATCTCATACGCAAACTCCATCGTGGCCTTTTTGAGCTTTTCGACGTCGGCCGGGAGTGTTTGAGAGTTATCGACGAGAATGACGATCTTGGACGGCGACGGGTCGTAGGAAAATCCCTTGATCTTTTGCTCGACGCCGTTCTCGTAGAGAAACATATTCTCGGCTTTTAGCGGATCGGTCTTTTTGTCGGTCCGCCACGCGGTAACGCTCAGAACCGAGCCCTCGGTGTCGGTGGTCTTGATGCTGCGGCGCGATTGAGCCTGCATCTGCGCGCAGACTATCACGATGCAAATGAGCGATGCGATGGACCTGGCGGCAAAAGTTATCATCCTAATTCTTATCTTTGCTCGAAGAGCTTGCCGATTTGTCAGCCTTTGGTACGGACGAAGTCTCAGTTGAAGACTTTGATGCAGTGTCCGCCGGAGTGGTTGATTCGCCGCCGGAACTTTTTTCGCTCACCGGTTTCTCGCCGGATTTTCCATTCTTGCCGGCATAATCGGTCACGTACCAGCCGGCACCTTTAAATTGAAAGCCCGAAAGCGAGATCTTTTTCACAAGTTCACCCCCGCAATTCTCGCAGATCTTTAAGGGCTCCTCGGATATCGACTGACGCTTCTCAAGATGCGTTCCGCATTTCTGACATTCGTACTCGTAAATCGGCATATATGTCGGCAAAGTTGCCTTGTTTGGATGAGACTCCGGTGAATCCATTAGGTCTCTAAACCGAAGTCATCTAATGATGGATATAATAACAGTTTCAAATATAGAGAATTATGAAAAAAATCGTCAACATCGCATTAATCTCGATCGCACTTTGTGGTTTCGCGGTCGCGCAACAGAATAAGCAGGCTGCCCTGACGACCGTTGGGTCCGTCGATATTCCGAAATATCTGGGTAAATGGTACGAGATAGCAAAGTACCCGAACAAATTCCAGAAACAGTGTGTCGGTAATACGACCGCAACTTATTCGCAAAAGGCGAACGGAAAACTCGAGGTTTTGAACGAATGCCTCAAGAAAGACGGCACGACCGACGCGGCAAAGGCCGACGGCAAAATCGCGGATAAGGCCAGCAACGCCAAGCTAAAGGTCCGGTTTGCGCCCGGATTCCTATCGTTCCTGCCGTTCGTCTGGGCGGACTATTGGATAATCGACCTGGACCGCGACTACGAATACGCCGTGGTCGGCGAACCGAAACGCGAATATCTGTGGATATTGAGCAGAAAGCCGACGATCGACGAGGCACTCTATCAGCAAATTCTCAGTCGCATCGAATCGAAGGGCTTCGTGCCGACCCGATTGGTCAAAACGCCGCAAAATATGACCACGGTACGCGGAGCCGCTGTCGAAAAGCAGAATTTGTGATCCTACCAGTTGGTCTGTGTCGAAACCGCGGCTTCCAATGTGTGCTCGACGAGGAATCGCTCGGCGTCGATCGCGGCCATGCATCCGGTTCCGGCTGCCGTGACGGCCTGTCGATAATACGAATCCTGGGCATCGCCGCAGGCGAATACGCCCGGGATGTTAGTCCGCATCGTCTTGCCTTCGGTGATCAGATAGCCTACCGGATCCATATCGAGCACGCCTTTGAAAAGCTCGGTATTCGGCTGGTGGCCGATCGCGATGAATACGCCGCGGGTTGGCAAAATGCTTTCCTTGTTTTCCTTAATGTCGAAAATCCTCACTGACTCGACGCCGCTTTCCTTGGCGCCGATGATCTCCTTAACCTCGGTGTTCCAAAGTACCTTGATCTTTTCGTGGTTGAGGACGCGGTCCTGCATGATCTTCGAGGCACGAAACTCGTCGCGACGGTGTATCAGCGTGACCTCTGACGCAAATTTAGTCAGGAACAAAGCCTCTTCCATGGCGGTGTCGCCGCCGCCGACGACGACAATTGGGACATCGCGGAAGAAGAATCCGTCACACGTCGCGCACGCCGAAACGCCGTTTCCGCCGAGGCCTTCGGGAACGGGAGCCTCGCCTGGAATGCCGAGCCATTTGGCCGAGGCACCGGTCGAGATTATTAGCGTCTCGGCCTTGACGATCGTCGTTACCTCCTCGCTGTCCGCACTATCCTTGCCATACAGCGTAAACGGCCGCTGGGAAAGGTCGACCCGGTCGATCCAGATATTCAGAAATTCGGTTCCGAAGCGGGCGGCCTGTTCGCGAAACTCGTCCATCAGGATCGGGCCCATAATGCCCATTTTGAAACCGGGATAGTTTTCCACATCGGTCGTGATGGTCAACTGTCCGCCCGGCTGAGGGCCGTCGATAACAAGCGGTTCGAGTTGGGCGCGTGAAGCGTAGATCGCGGCCGTCAAGCCGGCAGGCCCGGACCCAAGAATGACCACTTTCCGTTCGATTGTTTTGTTTGCCATTAGAGTTATCAGGCGGGCGAACCCGCCGCAAAATTTGAAATAAATCCTTTGTATATAGTATAACTATCGGGCGCTTATTTAGTCGAGGCACACCTAAGTTCGAGCCATTTTAAGATCGCGGCGGTGCCGAATAATATTCCAACTGACCGACCCGAATGCGATAGTTGTTTGTAAAGTGTTCGTGTTACACTGTTTTCGTTAACCGGCAACAATTTAAGACGAGCACGAATGTTGACTTCTATGCAGCCTCAGTTCGAGGAAAAACGCTTTGCTCTTAGGATGGCATTGAGGCTCCCGATAGTAGTTTCGGGCAGGTCTGATGACGGAGCCGCGTGGAGCGAGCCGACTGAAACGGACGATATTTCGACGCTCGGCGCCCTTTTCCAGTTAAACCAGAAGATCGCCCAGGGTGACAGCCTTTATATCCGCTCGCATCGGCCGGATGGCGTTCCGGTCGAGGTAAAGGCCCAGGTGATGCGCATCTCGGCAGGAAGCCACGGTGCGTCGCGCGTCGGTGTCACAATCATCGAACAAAAGGAAAGCTGGCTGCGGTTGTTCGTTGCGTGGATAGCCGACGACAACGTGGCCGAAGGAATGGACGAATAGAAAAGCCCGTTATTTAACGATAAATTAGGGAATTCAGGCGACAGGCTATTTGCCTGTCGTACTTATTTATGTCGAACTACGAAACGATCACCGTTGAAAAAGAAGGAAAGGTCGCGATTTTGACGATAAACCGTCCCGACAAGCTGAATGCTCTCAGCAGCATGGTGCACATCGAGGGTGTAGAGGCGCTGGATGAGCTACGGGCGGACGAAGGAGTGCGAGTGGTGGTGATCACCGGGGCCGGCGAAAAGTCGTTCATCGCTGGTGCGGACATTAGCGAATTCGAAGGAAAAACGCCCATAACCCAACGTGCGACCTTTAATGAAAGAACGCTTTTTAACACGATCGATTCTTTTCCAAAGCCGGTGATGGCGATGGTCAACGGGTTTTGCTTAGGGGGCGGCAATGAGCTTGCTTTGGCCTGCGATCTGCGAATATGCAGTGAAAACGCGCGGTTTTCGCAGCCGGAGATCAATCTCGGCATAATTCCCGGTGGCGGCGGCACTCAGCGTCTGACACGGCTGATTGGCGAAGGACGTTCGATGGAAATGTGCCTGACGGGCGACATGATCGACGCCGAAACGGCCCATCGGTTCGGGTTGATAAACCACATATATCCGCTTGCGGAATTGAGGCAGAAGACGTTAGAACTTGCAGGAAAGATCGCGGAGAAAGCGCCGATAGCGCTTCAGCTTGCGAAAGAGGCAGTAAAGTTCGCGTCGCGGTCGAACCTCGACGAAGGCCTGCGTCGTGAAGTCGACCTGTTCGCGATCTGTTTTTCGACCGAAGACAAAAAGGAAGGCGTCTCGGCGTTCCTGGAAAAGCGTAAGCCCGAGTTTAAGGGCAAATAGGTGCTTGTCGGCAAATTTCCGATCCGTTCTTAGTTCTTCTTATTCTTCATATTCTGTGGTCTGCCTTCTTAAACGACGGAAGAATTTCTTATCCACTGAAGGAAGAATAAGAAGATAAAAACGAAATACTGAGAACGGGAGTTTCGAAATCTTGGGAGCGGCGAGGACATCTCTTTTAAGCCGAAGCTTGACGCTCTTCGGTCTTTTCGCTAAATTCAGAGTTTGCCGCCTCATCCGGCAAAAATCCCAGGGGACGTAGCTCAGCTGGGAGAGCGCTGCAATGGCATTGCAGAGGTCAGGGGTTCGATCCCCCTCGTCTCCACCATTTTCCCTCTAAAAAGTATTTTGATACCTAGCAAAACGCGCTGTCGCGGACGGCATTTTTGCGCCCTCGGTAAAGTAGCTCAAAATACTTTCATTTTGGGACAATTCGTTATACACTTTCCAAACACTCTATTAAGTTCGACACATTCGGCGCGGAAAACGCGTGAAATTTACGGTTGATTTGGCCCGCGGTGAGCGTTTCGGGTCCTTGCGCGATCAAACAGGTTAGGTTGGTTGGATCAGACTCCAAATGGCCCGGAGTGTTTGGTTTACGGGCTTGACGCTGATCGGAAATCCGGTCCGGAATTAAATATTTATACAAAAAGATAATTTTCGGCAAAAGCGGCGGTTGTGCGCCGTCGTGTAGGAAATGAACAAAGTCCGGCCGTGTTCGAAGCCGGCAAACACTCGCGGGCGTGTTCGTGCCCGGAACCTAAAAAATCTTGCAACAGAATATTCGGAAATCGCTGCCCAATGGCGCTTTATCGGGAGGTAGTCAGGTAATGGAAGGTTATAAAGCCGATTCAGGATTCGCCAGGCGGACCGCGGAGATAGGTGTGCCGAATTTAGCCCCTGAATTCCGAATAGATGAAGTGATAAGAACTACTTACGAAAATCTGGGACTGGAACAGCTTGAACCGGTCAGGAGTCTGCCGCCCCGAATCGGCATTGGCGGTCTGCCAAGTCTTTTGATGAGCAAGCTTAGGCCTATGCTGAAGTACACACAGCTGGCTAAGGACGACTATCTTTTTCAGCAGGACGACCGGATCAATTTCGTTTATTTTCCCGAAACAGCCGTTATTTCAGAGTTTCAGATGCTGGCGGACGGCCGGACGATCGAGGTTGCCGTGACCGGCCCGGAGGGAGCGGTCGGCATTTCGTCGGTCTGGAGCACATCGCCCGCGGTGAATTGCGCTCAGGTTTGCGTTAGCGGAAACGCGTACAAGATCGAAGCCGATATTCTCGAGAGAGAGTTGATGTACAGCCGCCCGCTGCAAAGATGGCTGCACGATCAGATCAACTCATACATTAAACAAATATCGCAAAAGGTGATCTGCAATACGCACCATGCGGTCGAGGAAAGATTCTGCACGTGGCTGTTGATGCTCCACGACCGGAGCAAGAAGAGCAGGTTCAATTTGACCCAGGAGTATATTGCAGGCGTGCTGGGCGTTTATCGCCCGAGTGTCACGTGCATGGCAAAGGCCCTTCGCGAAAAAGAGGCCATTGATTACGTTCGCGGACAGATATTTATTACCGACAGACAAAAGCTAAGGAAAATGTCCTGTGCGTGCTACACCGAACTTCCATTTAGCAGAGGCCTTTAGCGTCCAGACAGCTGATTTTGCCCACACGCCCAAGGCTGGTGACACGGTAAGTGTTGCCGGCCTTCTTACTTGGGCTCATTGTGGAATGATAGTTGCGCTTCGCTCTGGTGGATCGGATAAATGTCCGATTACGAGACTAAGGAGATAAGAATGATTCCCTCACAAAATAGCCGGCAAAATAACCGAATTCAACCCAACAATCCCATCCGAAAGCCGTCAGAGCCGCTGCCGCAGATCTTCGACTCGGCAAGGCATTCGGGATTCTCGACTATCAAGCCGCGGAAGCGTGGCCGGTCCGGCTCAAAGCAGGCAGTACCGCTGAACGAAAAGGCGAACAGTTAAAACCGAACAAATAC
>JABFSB010000013.1 GCA_013140875.1 Acidobacteriota bacterium | reverse complement strand
GGCAAAGTCTGCTATCATCACAAATAAAGGAGAACCGATCATGACACGATTTAAGCCGATCGCACTAAGTCCGTTTCTTGTTTTGGCACTTTCTGTTTTCGTTTTTGCTCAGAACGAACTGCCCAGGGTGATAAATGGAGGCGTTCTCAACGGCAAGGCCATTAGCCTGCCGAAGCCGGTCTATTCTGACGAAGCCAAAGCGGCGAACATCGAAGGCGTTGTTCGCGTGAACGTGGTTATAGACGAATCGGGCAATGTTATCTCGGCCGAGATTGCGGACGAATCGCCGGATAAGGTTAAACGTTCGGAAGGCAAGACCGAAGTTGTCGAGGATGAAGCGGTTCATCCTGTGCTCGCTGATGCGGCACTACAGGCAGCCCTATTGGCCAAGTTCTCGCCGACTCTGATCAACGGTGGACCCGTTAAAATCAAAGGGGTTATCGTTTACAATTTTGCCGCGAAAGGTCAGCCAGCAAGCACCGCCGGTACAGGGATTAGCGGCGGCGTCCTGAACGGCAAGGCGACCGATTTACCGTTGCCGAAATATCCGCCGGCTGCACTTGCGGTTCGGGCTGGCGGAGCAGTCACCGTTCAGGTTGTAATTGGCGAATCCGGTGAGGTTCAATCGGCGAACGCTGTATCAGGCCATCCTTTACTGAGAGCTGCCGCCGTCGAGGCCGCGAAGGCGGCGAAATTTTCGCCAACGACGCTCGACGGAACTCCAGTAAAAGTGTCGGGTGTACTGGTTTACAACTTCGGACCACCTGACGATAAGGACAAATAAATAGTAAGATCGATTCTGTGGAAGCTTTACACAGTGACTTTGCTACGAATTCGAACTCAGCCCGGATTCTCGCGGCAGGCGGGTTGACCGCTCTGGCGGCGGGAAGCGGATTGGTTTGGTATTTCGATCCGACCAAGGCCAATTTTTTCCCGGTATGTCCGCTTTATACGCTGACCGGTTTTGCCTGTCCCGGCTGCGGCCTGACGCGTGGGTTTCATGCTTTGTTCCACGGCGATCTTTATACGGCGCTCGATTTTAACGCGCTGATCCCGTTCTTTGCTTTGGCGTTATTGTTTTTGGTCGCGACGCTGGTTTCGATCACGGTTCGTGGAAAGGGCTTAGTAAAATTGTCGGCTTCGCCCGGATTTTTGTTCGGGACCTTGGTACTGGTGCTTGTCTTCGGCGTGGCGCGGAACCTGCCGTTTTATCCTTTCACTTTTCTTTATCCATAAGAATTAATCGCCGCAAAAAGGTACAAGAAATGCAAAAGTAATCTCTTTTTTGCGCTTCTTGTGCCTCTTGCGGCGATTCTCTTATGAGATTTGAACGAGCGGCTTGTCGTCGGCGAGCGACTTTGCGGAGGAGCCTTCCTTTCTTAGAATCTCCACTTCTTTAACAAATTCTTCAACGATGTCCTCGCCCGAGACGCGGCGCATGGGGACGCCGTCTTTGAAGATCATGCCGACGTTGCGGCCAAAGGTTATGCCGAGCTGCGAATCGTGCGCTTCGCCGGGGCCGTTGACGGCACAGCCCATGATGGAAAGGTGGAGCGGTTCTTCGACGTGAGCGAGACGGCGTTCGACCTCGGTCACGATCTCGACGAAGTTATCGATATCTAATCTGCCGCAAGTCGGACAGGCGACGACGGTGACGCCGCGTTTTCTTAGTTCAAGCGATTTTAGAATTTCCCACCCGACGCGGACCTCTTCGTGCGGTTCGGCGGCTAAGCTGACGCGGATCGTATCGCCGATGCCTTCGTGCAATAAAACACCCAGGCCGATCGCCGATTTGATCGTTCCGCCAAACGGCGTTCCGGCCTCGGTCACGCCGAGGTGAAGTGGATAATCTACCTGCTTTGCCATTAGGCGATAGGCCTCAACCATTCGGTTTACGTCCGAAGCCTTTAGAGAAATGATCGTATTCGTAAATCCAAGGTCTTCAAGGATGCGGACATGACGCATTCCCGACTCGACCATCGCTTCGGGCGTGGCCGAGCCGTATTTTTTGAGCAGGTCCTTTTCAAGCGAACCGCCGTTGACGCCAATGCGGATCGGCACCTTTTGGGCTTCGGCCGCACGGACGACCTCGCGAACGCGATCGATCGAGCCGATGTTGCCTGGGTTGATCCTTAATTTATCAATGCCGGCGTCCAGAGCCTTTAACGCGAGCTTGTAGTGGAAATGGATGTCGGCGACGATCGGCACGGTCGTGCGTTTACGTATCTCATACATCGCGGCCGCCGCGTCGTCATCCGGCACGGCGATGCGGACGATCTCACACCCGGCCTCGACCATTTCATCGATCTGCCGCAGCGTGCCGTCGACATCGGTCGTGTCCGTCTTGGTCATCGACTGCACAACCACCGGCGCACCGCCGCCGATCTGCACATCGCGAACCATCACTGCTTTTGAAACTCGTTTCATAAATCCGGCAATGCAGAGGCCCGCGCGTAAGCAAGGGCGTAATCGACGCGTTGAACATTACGCCCTTGCTCACGCGCAGGCCTCTGCAATTTTAAAAAAACTTCGATATATCCAAAAACAGCGTAAACACCATCAACAGCAGGATCACGGCCAGGCCGGTAAGCTGGATACGCTCCTTCCACGCCATCGACAGTGTTCGGCCGAACCATGAAAGCACTTTCTCGATACCAAGGACCAAAATCTGTCCGCCGTCCAGCAGCGGTATCGGCAGCAGGTTGAACACGCCTAGGTTCAGGCTGATTACGGCCAGGATCGAAAAGAGTCCGACGAAGCCGTCTTCTTTAACCACATTGGAAATGATCTGGACAATGCCAACCGGTCCGGAGAGTCCCGCGTCCTTAACGGCACGCTGGCCGCTGAAAAGCTGGCCGACAACCCGGCCCGTCAGCGCAATGATCTCGTAATTCGAGTTGAAGGCGAAGCTAAACGATTCGCCGACGCCGGCCGGTTCACGCACCTTGCTCGGGACGCCGCGAAGGCCGATGCCGATCCGAGCCTGGCCGCTGTCCTGCATGATGGCGGTCGCCTCGAGCGTTTTTCGCTCGCCGTTTCGCTCGACCGTTATCTTAAGCGGTGCCTCTTTATTTTTTTGCACCAGAGTCATGAAATTGCCGACGTTGGTAACATTTTCGCCGTTTACAGCGATTACGCGGTCCTGGCCCTGCATTCCCGCCGCCGCTGCGGGCGAGTCGTCATCGACGCTGCGGACAAAAACCTGTTCGGTCCCGACCTCCGGGCGCATATCCAAATCGCCAAAAGCCTGGCCTTTGCGGTCGGTCTTTGTCGGCGTTATCGAAAGCGGCAGACGCTGGCCGTTGCGCTCGACGACGAGCGATACGGGTCTCTCCGGCGAAATTGCCGCGCCGGTCTCGATCTTTCTCCAGGTCGGATTATCTTCGTTTTCAAAGGAGACGATCTTGTCGCCAGCTTGAATTCCGGCTTTTTCGGCGGCTCCGTTCGGGCTTACGTACGAAATTATCGGATCGGGAATCGCCGGAACTCCATAGATCATTGCTGCGGTAAAAGGGATCGAAAGGGCCAGAACAATGTTCATGAACGGCCCGCCGAGCATGACCAGGAACTTTTGCCACCGCGGGCGAAGCTCATAAAGCTCGGAATCCGGCACCTTCTCGCCGTCCGATTCGCCGCCTTCGAGCGCGGCGGTGGCTTCGTCGCCGTAGAGCTTTACATACGCTCCAAGCGGGATCGCCGACACGCGATAATCCGTGTGCCCGACCTTAAACCCCCAAATCCTCGGCCCCAAACCGAAAAACGAATACGCCTCGACCCGCATCCCGAAAAGCTTGGCCACGATAAAGTGGCCGAATTCGTGGATGTTGATCGCGATCCCAAGTACAAAAACGACTGCAAGTATAACTAATAAAATATCCGGCATAACTTATTATAAATACGCAAACAAACGTACGTTTGTTAGAGATTTAGAACCCCAGCGGTTCGCGATGGTTGTAAAAAATCCGAACTACGGCAAAATGTCCGCGACCTTGATCGACGCGTCAGGCCTGGCGAGCGGAGACAACGATTCACTCTCGGCGCAGACGAAACATTCCAGATAGATATGACCCTGGTCAGCGTCAGTATTCGGTCTTCGGTAAACCTCGACACAACTCTCAGCCAGATTTACGATCCAGTAATCCTCAATGCCGGCTTCAGCATAAAGTTTTGCCTTAAAAACGCGGTCTTTTCGGATCGAACTGTCTGCAATTTCGACCGCGAGGATTGGTGATTTCGGGTGTCCTCTTTTAAAATCGCGTGGCGAACCAATCAAGACGACAATGTCAGGCTCAGGCTGTGTAAGGGTGTCGACATCTATCGGAGCCTGCACGCGAACCAAATATCCTTTACCGAAAACGCCTCTAAGAAACTCCGCAACAAGGTCGATGGCCGTTGCGTGAATCGGACCCATTGGCGCCATTTCTATGATTTCTCCATTGATAAGTTCGACATGTTTGCCTTCGAACACGCCGCCGTCCGCAAGCTGGTAGTACAAATCGCTCGTCCATCGAAAGCGCGGCTCATCCTCACCGTTAAACCCTGGGACCTCTTCGTGATCCGTTTTGATCAAAATATCGCCCTGGACCAGTTCAACATGTCTTCCGTCGAACACGCCAAGCTCCGACGCTCGGTAATATTCGTCCACCGTCCAGCGAAATCGCTCTGCCGCAAGCTCGTCCGGATCAAAAACTGCCGGAAATGGCGGATGCGGAGTCGAGATGGTTTTCAGGTTTTGCATACTAGCCCCTCAGTTGTGCTGAAGCGGTTTTCCCTAGCATCATTATAGCGCGTGACCGGGCCCATTCATCGGCGGCAAGCACATTTTCGAGCGTCGAAGTGGGTCGGCTTTCGTGCTCGTCCATTACCGCTTCGTTCAGCTCGGCGATCCGGCCGAGACCTATTTTGCCGTCAAGAAACGCCTGCACGGCTATCTCGTTTGCGGCGTTTAGCGCAGTCGGCATTGTTCCGCCCATTTCTAAAGCTTTATACGCCAGGCTGAGACAGGGAAATCGGTCGAGGTCGGGTTCTTCGAAAGTCAGTTGGCCCAGTTTGCCGATGTCCAGCGGCTCGACGCAGTTTGGCTTTCGCTCAGGATAAGTGAGGGCGTATTGGATCGCGTGGCGCATGTCGGTCGCGCCCATCTGAGCAATTACCGATCCGTCGACCATTTCGACCATCGAGTGCACGACCGATTGCGGATGTACCACGACCGAAATACGGTCTGCATCAAAGCCGAAAAGCCATCTGGCTTCAATAACTTCAAGGCCTTTGTTCATCAGCGTGGCCGAATCGATCGTGATCTTATCGCCCATTTTCCAGTTCGGGTGATTGAGCGCCTCTTCGCGGGTAGCATTCTCTATCTCGGCCCGAGTCTTTTCGCGAAACGGTCCGCCTGAAGCGGTCAGTATAAGACGATTTACCTCAGCGGTTTTCTCGCCTCGAAGGCATTGGTGAATGGCGTTGTGTTCGCTGTCGACCGGCAGTATCTCGGCACCTGATTTGGCGGCCGCCGCCGTCATCAGCTCTCCGGCCATTACCAACGTTTCCTTATTCGCAAGTGCTATCCGTTTGCCTGCTTCGATCGCACGGAGTGTCGGTACAAAACCGACCGCGCCGACGGTGGCCGAAACAACTATATCGGCGTCCTTGTGAGTGGCGACGGCGGTTAAACCTTTTGAATTAAGCTGAATTTCGGGAACCTTCGCCTTAAGTTTGTGCAGTTCCTGCACGAGTGTTTCGGCACTCTCCTCGTTGTCGCAAGACACTAGTGCGGGCTTGAATTTCGCGACCTGCTCTGCAAACTTCGGCATGTTGCGGCCCGCACCAAGAGCGACCACGCGAAACTCATTTAGGTGTTCGATTACTTTTAAGGTATTGCAGCCGATCGAGCCGGTCGAGCCAAGGATGGAGATGCCTTTCATAAGCCAGGATGCCGACCATAAGAGTACCATATCGGGCGTTCGTTATGTATGCACGGCAAACGCGGAGGCGGCTGATTCGTGGCCGTAAGTGTTGCAAATAGTATGTTTGACATATCTTTACAGTGAAAACGCCCATGCCGGAATAGAGATTGCCTGATAGGTGAGTGGCCGCTAATGATCGGCCAAAACTGTTCTAATAAGGAGAAATGTGATGAAGAAGTTTTTAGTACTGTCAGCAATGTTAGGTGCAATGGTGTTTGCGGTGCCGTCGGTCGAGGCGAAATCCACGACGGCCAGCTCAGCCGCAGCGGACCCGCAGATCAACATCCGCGTCGGCCAACCGCGTCGCGGCTGGAACAACCGCCGCCCGCGTGTCGTGACCAGAACGAGAATAACCCGCGTCGGGCGTTATCGTTATCGTGAGGTGATTCGCACGACCTATTTCGCAAACGGCAGAACGCGTACGCAGGTGATCAGCCGCTCGCGCATCGGCCGTTGGTGAATAAGCTCTTAGTTTAAATCAAGAAAGAGGTGTCTGAAAAGACGACGAATTTCTCGGCGAACTCAGCGAAACCTCTGCGGCCTCTGCGTTAAAAAGTTATTGTAAACGCAGAGAACACAGAGTTTACGCAGAGTTCGCCGGGAAAATAGACGCTTCGGAATTCTTATGAGTTTCATTGAACTTATCCCGATTCTGACTCAGACAGCCTCTTCGTTTTGTCCATTTTCCCGATCACTTCGCCGACCTGAAATCGTCCCACATTGTCGACGCCTTTTTTCTGCTCTTCGGCAAGATATCGATTGAAATCGGCCGACCGATTTCGCGGAACGCTCAGCGATTTCCATTCCGCAGATTTGAAGTGCTTTGCCAGCAGAACGATCTGCCCAACGTGATAGGCATAATGAGTGAGCTGCCGGTTGACTGCCTCGACTATCGTGTGCGGCTCGCCGCGGATCGTTATCGTTTTGGTGAAATCTTCCTCGGTCAGCGGCCCGATGTTATCGAATAGGGTCTGCCAGCCGGTTTCCCAAAATTCCATCAAGCCTTCCCGCGTGTCGCCGATGATCTCAAATTCCGCATCCCGATTTCGGTCCGGTTTTTCGCCGTCCGTCGTCAAAAAATCTCGCCACCGCGAATGCAGATTGCCAGCGATGTGCTTGACGATCACCGCGATAGAGTTTGCCTCCGAATCTATTGCGGCGAAAAATTCCTCTTTTGAAACCTGGCCGATCGCACGCTCGGCTATAAGCTTATAATTGCGAAACGACTTAAGCGCGTCCGCGTGATAATTCTCGATAACGCTCATTTCTTTACGTGGTCGCGATAATAGTCGTTGATAAAATCGCGCATCCCGAATTGCCACCAGCCGATGCCGAGTTCCTCGGCTTCGTCGCCGGCCCGTTTTGCGGTCCATCCGTCGTGGGTCATTCGATAAACGGCGATCACGGTTCCGGTTCGGTCCTTGCCGCGTTTGCAGTGGACGAACACGGGCTGGTTTGCGGGCGTATCGATTTCTTTTAGAATTTCGTCGATGTCGTTTAAGTCGGGCCGGCTCCAATTACCGAGCGGCTTATTGACGAAACGCATTCCGGCTTTTTCAACCAACGCCTTCTCCTTCAACGCATTTCCGTCATCATCGCGAAGATCGATCACCGTTGTAATACCCATCGCTTTTAGCTCGGCAAATCCGTCAGCTTTCGGTTGACCGCCGCGATAAAGCTGGTCATTGAGCTTATGAAAATTGGGCAGGTCTTTTGATACGGTTTGGGAACTCACCGCCAACTGAACGACGGTGAACACGATTACTGCCAGAGCGGCTATGCGAAGTTTCATTTCGTTATCTTGGATGCGATCTCAACTCGCGGATATGCATTTTGTTCGCCGGTTTTCATATTCTTGAGCGTCACCGTGCCATCGGCGATCTCGCTTTCGCCTAAGACGCAGACGAACGGAACCTTGATCGAATCGGCGTACTTCATCTGCTTGCTGAGTTTATCCGCCTCGGGATAGACGGTGACGCGAAGGCCTTGCCGCCGTAATTCGTTGGCGAGTTTTAGCGATTCGGCAGCGGATTCTTCGCCCAACATGGTTACCATCACATCAGCGGAATCAAGCTTGAGTTTGCCTTCGGCGATTGGCTTATCAAACATTTTGCGTTCGTCCATTACGACGAGGATGCGTTCGAGGCCGATCGACAGGCCGCAGGCTGGTATTTGTTCTTTTCCGAACATCCCGATGAGACCGTCATAACGCCCGCCGCCCGCGAGCGAACCGGCCAGATCGGGAACATTTATTTCGACGATCGCTCCGGTATAGTACGAAAGCCCGCGGGCCAGAGACGGATCAAGCTGGATCGGGCAGTCACCCGCAAACCTTAGAATATCGCCGATTTCGGTCAGTACTTCATTGCTGACAATATTGATCAGGTTGCTGACGATAGTCCGGTTAACGTCTTTGCCTTCATCGACGATCTTCTGGGTCTGCTCGAAAATATTCAGGAGCATTTCGGACGCACTGTTCGGAATTCCGCGAGACTCGAGCTCTGCCCTGACGCCATCCTGCCCAATTTTGTCCAACTTGTCGATGACAACAAGCGCGTCGCCGTGTTTGTCCGCCGGAACACCGGCAGTGTCCAAGATATCGGCCAGCACTTTGCGGTGATTTAAGCGAATAACAAAGTCATTGAATCCCAGTCGCGTCAGAATCTGCGTGACCGCCGAGATCAATTCAGCCTCGACGACCCTTGACGACGAGCCGATCGCGTCGACATCGCACTGATAGAATTCGCGAAACCTTCCACGTGCCGGACGGTCCGCACGCCAGACTGGTTGGATCTGATAGCGTTTGAAGAATTTGGGGAGATCGTTCTTGTTGTTCGCGACTACACGGGCAAGCGGGACGGTCAGGTCATAGCGAAGGGCAAGATCGGAGAGACTGGAGACTTGAGACTGGAGACTGGAGATATCGGACGGCGTACTCTCGTCTCCTGTCTCTTGTCTCGCGTCTCGCAGTTTCTCGCCTCGTTTCAATATCTTAAAAATAAGCTGATTGCCTTCCTCGCCGTACTTGCCCATCAGCGTGTCGAGATTCTCAACCGACGGCGTTTCAAGCGGTTCGAAGCCGTAGCTTTCGTAGACCTCTTTTATGATGCCGATTACGTAGTTGCGTTTGCGGACGTCGGCGGGCAGAAAATCGCGCATGCCTCGGGCTGGATTTGTGTTTGCCATAAAATTAAAACAGGATATGCAGGATAGGAAAAATCCTGTTTATCCTGTCTATCCTGTTAAACTTTCAAGCCTCGATTTTACAACAGGGCTTTATCGGCTATGAAATGTGTAGCCGATGTAGAAGAGGTTGTTGTCGTATCCTGGATTCTCGATCCCGCGGTCGCCGTTGGAGATGTGGTAGTACTTGTAGCCGACCGTGAATGACTTTTTGTCCTTTAGCCGAAGCTCCAGCCCCGCTCCTACGTCCGCGGTGAAAGCGAACCGCGTCCCGACAAAATTCGGCGTTCGCTGATTGAAGTAAAGCATTCCACCGCTGGCACCGATGAACGGCTGAAGCTTTTTCCGAGGGCGAAAATTTATTTGCAGGCCAAGTGGAGCGGTGCCGAACGCGTAACGCGTTGGGCGGATCAAACGGGCGGCGGGCGGCGGGCCGGGAACAACTTCTACATCCGGATAGTTAAGGAATGCTGCGGGTACGACGTCCGCCGTGTATTTGAGATTGAAGTTATCGCTGTTGTTGAACCTTCGTGAATATCGAAATGCGA
>JABFSB010000455.1 GCA_013140875.1 Acidobacteriota bacterium | reverse complement strand
CGTCAAATTTAACGGCTCGGCCGTGACCGAAATGATCAATACGAAAAGCTGAGTTCCAGATGCAACGAGACGTCAAATAGCTGTCCGACATGACTTTTAAATGTTTGTTGTATTTATAAAATTTTTGATTTTGACCGCGGCGATCGGTCTTATGTGTGCGACCTTAATTGCCCAGCGGCCAGTGACGATATTTTTAGCCGGCGATTCGACGATGGCCGCAAAGCAGCCCGACAAGCGTCCGGAAACGGGTTGGGGCGAGAAGTTGGAAGTCCGTTTTTTGCCGGGAAAGGTGAAGGTCGAAAACCGGGCAATTAATGGCCGCAGTACAAAATCGTTCATAGCCGAAGGCCGCTGGCAGGCATTGACGGATCAGATCAAGAAAGGTGATTACGTTTTCATCCAGTTCGGCCACAACGACGAGTCGAAAGACAAAGGCGAACGCTACACTCCGCCGGAGGAATATCAGAAAAATTTGATCCGCTTTGTCGAGGACGTTCGCGCAAAAGGCGGCAAGCCGGTTTTGATGACGCCGGTAATGCGTCGCCGATTCGACAAGGACGGGAAATTTTATGACACCCACGGCGAATATCCCGGAATAGCCCGCGCCGTAGCCCGCGAATATAAAGCGCCGTTGATCGATATGCACCGATCCAGTGAAGTAGTGATCGTAAAATACGGCGTCGAGGATTCGAAGAAGTTATTTTTACAGCTCAGGCCGGGCGAGAATCCGAATTATCCGAACGGGGTCGATGACAACACGCACTTTTCGCCGCTCGGAGCGGATGAGATGGCAAAGCTTGCGGTTGAAGGCATCCGGGAAAATAAATTGAAGTTGCGTAAATATTTGAAGAAATAAGTTTTTTGCGGGGCCGAGTCTTTGCATCAATTTATAGATAAAATGCGATCCATTCTTATAATTTTTGTCGCTCTGTTCATTGTTCCGACGTTGTTTGCCCAATCTCGTCCCGTTTCGGAACGGCTTGCCGACACGGCGATGAACCGTATTTGGGTCGATTCGCGAAATCAGCCGGGTATTCCACGTTCGTGGACCTATGAGCAGGGAGTTGTGTTGAAGGCGATCGAGGAGATGTGGTACGCGACCGGCGATCCGAAATATTTCCGCCATATCCAAAAGGGAATGGATTACTGGATCGACGAGAACGGCAATCATAAGGATTATCACCTTGCGGAATATAATATCGACCACGTGACGCCCGGCCTCGCGATGATGACCATGTATCGCGCGACGAATAACGACAAATACAAAAAAATCGTTGAGTTGCTGCGGTCGCAATTAAAAACGCATCCGAGAACGAAGGAAGGCGGGTTTTGGCACAAAAAGATCTATCCGTGGCAAATGTGGCTCGACGGCCTGTACATGGGCGAGCCGTTCTACGCCGAGTACTCGCTGCTGTCGGGCGAAAATAATTGGGAAGACATCGCAAACCAGTTCGCGTGGATGGAAAAACATGCGCTCGATCCGAAGACCGGGCTGCTCTATCACGGTTGGGACGAAGCGAAAGAACAAAAATGGGCGAACAAAACGACCGGGCAGTCGCCGCATTTTTGGGGCCGGGCAATGGGCTGGTACGTAATGGGGCTTGTCGATACGCTCGACAGCTTTCCAAAGAATAGTCCGCGTCGAGCCGAGTTGATTGCAATTTTAAATCGCCAGGCAGCGGCCATCGAAAAGGTGCAGGACAAGGCGTCCGGCGTTTGGTGGGACATCCTCGATTTGCCGGGTAAGGAAAAGAATTATCACGAATCTTCCGCTTCGGCGATGTTCGTTTACGCGGTCTCTAAGGGCGTTCGCAAGGGTTATCTCCCGGGAAAATTTATTAAGGTTGCTGTTCGTGGCTGGGACCGGATCAAAAAAGAATTCGTCAGGACCAATGCTCAGGGTGAAACCGATTGGGAAGGGACGGTTTCGGTTTCAGGTCTTGGCGGCAATCCTTACCGCGACGGAAGCTATGAGTATTATGTCAGCGAAAAATTGCGGACCAATGATCCGAAAGGGCTTGGGCCGGCAATCAAGGCCGCACTCGAAATGGAAGCCTACGAACGCGGCTGGAGCGGTCGTAACAAAACCGTCGTCATCGACGATTTTTTCAATCATGAAACGCGCAGGAACAAGCTCGGTCGCGACGAAAGCTGGCATTATAAATGGGACGAGTTGACCGACGGAGGTTATCACACCTGGGGCAAAATTTTTGAAAGTTTCGGGGCGCGTACCGCCACGCTTTCGGCCGGGCCGACCACTGAAAATCTCAAAAACTCGCAGATCTATATTATTGTCGACCCCGACACCGAGAAGGAAACGCCGAAGCCGAATTACGTCGGCCCGGAACATGTCAAGGCGGTAACGGCCTGGGTGAAAAAAGGCGGCGTGCTCGTGCTTATGGGCAATGATGCGCAGAACGCCGAGCTTGATAAATTTAACACGCTGGCACAACCTTTCGGTATTCAATTCAATAAGGATCGAAAGTTCGAGGTGCTCAACAACGACTATAAAATGGGCGGTGTCGAAGTTCCGGCGGGTAACGAGATATTCAAAACTGCGAATAAAATATTTGTGAAAGAGGTTGCGTCACTCGCACTTTCAGGTAAAGCAAAAGCCGTGCTTACCGCTAACGGCGACAATCTGATGGCAATTGCCAGGTACGGTAAAGGGACGGTTTTTGTCATCGGCGATCCGTGGATTTACAACGAGTACGCGGACGGCCGAAGATTGCCCGCCGAGTACCAGAACTTCAATGCCGCCCGCGACCTTGCCGGATGGCTGATCGCGCAGGCCAGATCGAAATAACCGATGGCGTCGCACTACGGCATCGAATGCGGCGTCGGAAGATCATCATTATGAAAAACTTTGTTCTAGTACCTTTGCTGCTTCTTATTTTTGCGGCCGTTGCAGCGGCCCAGACGCGGCGGCCTTCGTCGGCTTCCCGACCGTTCGTCGTCAAGACGAAACAGCAGGTCGCCGACATGATGAAGATGTTGGAAAAAAAGCCCGGCAACACGAACGAAGATATTGTCGCCGCGGCCGGCATGCAGACGCGTGTCGCG
>JABFSB010000142.1 GCA_013140875.1 Acidobacteriota bacterium | reverse complement strand
AATTGCGCGGATCGATCAGAATGCTTGTGTAATTGCCGAGAGGCAGGTTGCCGCCGCGGCGGTTCCAGGTACGGCCGCCGTCACGACTCAAATAAAGCGAATGGATCGAGCCGACGTAAATATAGTTCGGCCGTTTCGGATCGATCACTATCGAACTGATCGGCACCCGATCCGGTGCCCCGCCGGTTTGGGCCCATGTTTCGCCGTTATCACGCGAGACTATGACACCCGAAGTCGCCGTACCAACCCAGATAGTTCCCGGTAAAAGCGGCGAGGCGGTGATCGCGTAAACACTTGGATTGATGCCTTCACCGAAAGTGATCTTCTCCCAGCCTTTCGAGAGGTCGTAGGAACGATAAAGTCCGCTGTCCGTACCGGCAAGAATTCCGTTCTTATCATCCTCGGTATGAGCTAAAACAGTGACCTTTTCCTTCAGCTCGGGAACGAGTTCCTGACCCGCATCGACGACCGGCGGCGGAGCCTTTGGCTTTGCTTTAGCCGTAGCCGCCGTCTTCCCTTTTCTGGGCGCGGCTTTCTTTGCCGGCGCTTTGACGGGTGGTTTCACCGTCACGGCGGTCCATGAAAGCCCGCGGTCGAGTGACCGGAAAATACCGGATCCGGTGCCGATATACATTTTATTCGGGTCGACACGGTCTTGAAGCACCGTATAGATCGAATCGCGGTTTATATCGAGCCCTTTCGCCTGCGTCCATGTCGTACCGCCGTCACCGCTCGAGAAGAAAAATCCTCCGCTGGTGCTGGTGTTCTGCGTGGTTGCGTAAAGTCGATTCGGCTGGGTCAGGTCCGGTGTGACCGAATAAGTGAACCGGCTCGTAAAATTATCGTTTGTCGGGACAAAGTTTCGGCCGCCGTCGTTTGAAACAAGGACGCCGAAATTGTTAGATCCGATAAATATCCGCTTCGGCTCGTCCGGGTGAACGGCAATGGCATTTACTTCCATTGTCCGCGAGGTCGTCATGATCCATGATTTACCTGAGTTCGTGCTCATCCAAAAACCCTGCGTGGTCGCGGCGTAGATCGTTCCGGGAATCGACGGATGCTGCACAATATCCCGCGTCCTGCGCGAAGTGGAAGGAATTCCCTGAATCTTCTTCCAGTTTTCGCCCCCGTTAAGCGATTCGTAAATACCGCTGCAGGCCGAGGCGATCAAATGATCGTTGTCGGTGGAGTTGATCGTGATTGCAAAAACGTCCGAGTCGTCGATCAGGCCAGTTTTGATCAGTCGCCAGTTCTTGCCGCTGTCGGTGGATTTATAAGGCCGCCAAGTCGTGCCGGCATATATCGTTCCCGTATTGCGCGGGTCGACCGCCATTGAATTTATATCGAGCGGCATCGATTCCGATTCGATCCGTTTCCAGTCATCTCCGGAGTCCTTCGACATATAGACCCCGTTTTTCGTACCAACGAATAGCGTGTCCGGCTCCTTGGCCGACTGGGTCATTGCGTGGACAGCCTCATTCCGCAGTTCCTTGCTCTCTTTCCAGGATTTTCCGCCATCCGCGGATTTGAAGAACCCTCCCGGCAATTTGCCGCGGTGACCGGATGCGTATATTACGTTCGAATCGCGCGAGTCGACAAGTATTTGCTCGAGATTGAGCTGCGGCTTTTCGAAATTCACCAGCATTTTCCAGGTTTTTCCCGCATCGCCGGAAACATGGATCTGCCCGTCCGCCGTACCGATATACAGTTTATTCTTGTCTTTTGGATCGATCTCGACCGAGCGAACATCGCCGCCGCTCGGACCGATAACCGACCACTGCGTCGAACTCGACGAATCGGTATACACATTCCCGTCGGCAAATGCGGCAGCACTTCCCGAAAAGAAAAAAGTCGGCAGGAGAAGATAGGCCAAAATAAATTGCAAAAAACGGCGGCTTGTATACATATGAATTATTTCTCGGAATCGTATTTGCGGCAGCTTTCTAAGGACTCTGTGGCCCGAGTACTTAATCAGATGAAGAAGCAGGCACCAGCGTTTGCAACTTTATTGCAGATAACTGAAAACCACTAGTGGCTGACAAAGGGAAGAAAAAGGCGTTGAACGCTCAATGAGCCTATCCTACACAATCCGTAACCTAATGTAAACACTTTGTATCGAGACTCAGAGCTTTGTCTTACTCGCGCTTTGCGAGCTACTGAGTTAGCGGCAGACGCCTTAGCTGTTTTGGTAAAGCTCAGGCCCAATTGGATGTTACGCCCTTGCTCACGCGCGGGCTTCTGCATTTTGTTCCGCGCTTTTGTGAGCTACAGACGAATTCACCCAAAACAGGCGGTCGGAAAGCACAAAAAAGGCTGCCCCGATATCGAGGCAGCCTCTTTTTTTAATGTTCACACCAAAATACGGTGCAAAGCTGAACCGCTGTTACGGAGTCGGGTTATCGGCACCCGGCGGTACACGCCACAGCTTAGTGTGGACGGTTCCGCTATCGTGTGCACCACCCCTGACAAGCGTAATGCGTGATCTGTCAAAGTTACGGAAGTTGATGTGGTTCGTGATCAGTTTCTCACGAGCCGCGATCTCGCGATCCGTACCGTAGTTGATGATATAGCCCTGGCTGTTCGGGTTATTCGACAAGTCAGCAAAGAATGCATCAAGGCGACCTCGGATGTCATCGTTGTTCATCTTGCCGAACTCGTCCACCAGAACCGGTTTCTGATAGTCAGCAATGCCCCCAGTTTCGGATGCAGTGCTTGGGCACTTCGTGCCACCGGCAGCAACAGCTTCTGCGCACTGACCACCTACGTCGACGGTAGCTGTGACGCTTGAATTTGCCATCTCGCGAGTCGTCGCAACCGTAATACTTGGAGTACCCTGTCCCGACGTTATCGTACCGGCAGTAACCGTCCAGTTATAGGTCAGGTTCGAAGCCGAACCGCCGCTGACATTTGCAGTGAATGTCATCGGCTCTCCAGGCTGCGTTATTCCTGCCGGACCTGTGACCGAAATGTTTGCACATTCGCAAGGATTGTCGCATCTCGGACACTCGACCACACGAACGGTCTGGGTCTGAGTTTGACCGCAAAGTCCGCAGCCATCGTCCACACC
>JABFSB010000083.1 GCA_013140875.1 Acidobacteriota bacterium | reverse complement strand
GCCGGAACCACGGTGAACGTCTGCACAATGCGCGGTGGAACAACGACGAACGTCATTCCCGAACACGCGGAATGTACTGTCGATGTCAGGTTCTCGTCGATGGACGAAGCCGCGAGGATCGAGGCCGCGATCAAAGGTTTGCAGCCTTTTGACGATCGCGTTTCGGTTTCTATTCTTGGCGATGTGAACCGCCCGCCGATGGAACGCACCGCCGCCGTTGCTGTTCTGTATGAGAAGGCTCGAGCGGTCGCTGCGTCGTTCGATTACGAACTTGGCGAAACCCAGGTCGGCGGTGCGTCCGACGGCAACTTCGTCGCCGCCCTCGGCGTCCCCGTTCTCGACGGCCTCGGCGTCACCGGCGACGGCGCCCACACGCTCCACGAGCATATTTTGGTGAGCGATGTTCCGAGGCGCGCGGCATTAGTGACGCAGCTACTCCTTCGATAGGAAATGGATAGCTTTAGATACGGGGAGAATCTCCTTTCGATCAAAGGTCTGAGCGAAGAGTTCTCGGGTAGGTCCCTATTTCGCACCCTACTTACTCCTTTACTACGATTGACGAGCATCGTTAAGGTTGATTCGGAGAGGCCAAACTACTATCCGGGTCTGACAAAGGATTCCATTACTGCGATCGGCTCGAACATTTCAAATTTAGCGCTCGGCTCCGATAAATTTTCGATTCAGTTCGACTACGTCATTGATGACCAGGCTGACGCCTTCATCGAAGTATTCTCAGAAATTTGGTTCGCGTATGAGCAACCAAAGGCTATTTTTATCGTCAGTTCCATTCATCAGTCGACTTCCAATCAGTTTTCGCGAACATCGAGTTGGGAGGAAGTAACGAACAGCTTAAGTTGTTATGTTACTTTCAAATCAATCGAGGATGACGTTATGTGGATTGGAAAGAGCTCGGATATGAGCTTTGACGAAGTCGTAACTTGATGCCGAAAGATTCGGAGGCGCATCCTGTCCGGTGATGGGCGCGGTCTTCAAAACCGTTAGCGGGTGCGCGAGAGCGTACCTGGGTGGGTTCGACTCCCACACGCCTCCGCCAAATTTAGTGAAGAGCGAATAACGAATAGTGAATAGTTAAGGAATGAGGGATTGGATCTCGTTGAACATGACTCCGGGAGTTGGGCCGAGGGCTGCGACCAAGCTCCTTGAGCGGTTTGGGTCGGCGTCGGCTGTTTTTGATGCACGGCGGACGGAGCTGGAGTCGCTGCGGATCAGGCCCGAGACGATCGAGAGCATCATGAAGAAGGAGTTTCATGATAAGGCTCTTGAGGAGTTTGAGCGGGTCAAGAAAGCAGGTGGCGATATTCTGATCCTTGACGACGGCAGTTATCCTGATCTCCTTCGCCAGATCGACGACCCGCCGATCACGCTTTACGTACGCGGAGATTGGCAGGCCTGCCTGGAACAGCCGTGCGTCGGGGTTATAGGCTCGCGCAACTGTTCCACCTACGGCAAGAACTCGGCGGAGATGCTCTCGCGTGAACTCGCGGCCCGCGGGATCACGATCGTCTCAGGACTCGCACGCGGGATCGATACCTCCGCGCATCGTGGTGCGATCGAAGCGAAGGGCCGTACGATCGGTGTGCTCGGAACGGGGCTCGACTCGATCTATCCCAAGGAGAACACACGCCTGGCCGAGGAGATCCTTGAGAAAGGTGGGGCACTGTTCACCCAGTTCCCGCTCGGCACCCCGCCGCTAAAGGACAACTTTCCCTATAGAAACCGAATCATAAGCGGGCTGAGTTTGGGTGTGCTGATCGTTGAGGCTTCCGAGCGAAGCGGGTCTTTGATAACCGCGCGGCTCGCGATGGAGCAGAACCGCGAGGTCATGGCGGTGCCGGGCAACATCACATCCGGCAACTCGTTCGGCACGAACTATCTGATCAAGGCCGGAGCCAAGCTTGTCCAGCAATGGCAGGACGTCGTCACAGAACTTCCGAGTGAGATCGCCGCCGCGATATTGCCGCCGAAGATCGAGAATGTCAGAACCGGGAGCGGTAGCGACCGGATCTCAAGCGCCGCGCCGTCGGACTTGAACGATCACGAGCGCACTATCTGGCCGCTGCTGCCCGTCGACGACTCTATACATATAGACGCTTTGCTTGAGGAAAGCCGTCTATCATTCGGCGATCTGAATGCCGCTCTTGTCGGTCTCGACCTGCGAGATCTTATCCGAGTTCTGCCCGGTAAAAACTATGCTCGACGCATGTGATCTGTAACTAAATCACGTCGTAATTCGCCATCGGTTTTCAGAAAAAATCTCCAAACAAAAATTCGATTTCAACCTGTGCGATCGCGATTTTCGAAATTGGATCGAGGTTGACAAGCCGTCGAGCGCGGTGTTAGTAGTCTAAACGTCAGAACGAACGAACTTTATGTCGAAGAATCTTTTAATAGTAGAAAGCCCCGCGAAAGCGAAGACCATTGAAAAGATTCTTGGTAAGGATTTTCAGGTAAACAGCTGCTACGGCCACATCCGCGACCTTGAAAAAGCCGGCATGGGCATTGACGTCAACAACGATTTCGAACCCACCTATAAAGTCCCCGACGACAAAAAGAAGGTCGTCAGTGAACTAAGGTCTCTCGCAAAAAAATCCGACGAAGTATGGCTTGCGACGGACGAAGACCGCGAGGGCGAGGCCATAAGCTGGCATCTCTGCGAAGTACTCGGCCTCGATCCGGCAACGACCAAGCGGATCGTTTTTCACGAGATCACCAAACCCGCCATCGAGGCTGCCGTACAGAATCCGCGCCGGGTGAATATGGATCTGGTGATGGCGCAGCAGGCTCGGCGGGTGTTGGATCGCTTAGTCGGATTTGAATTGAGCCCCGTGCTCTGGCGCAAGATCAGCGCAGGCGGTAACAACTTGAGCGCCGGGCGTGTACAGAGCGTTGCCGTAAGGTTGATCGCCGACCGGGAACGCGAGATCAACGCATTCGAACAAGCCAGCCATTTCAAGATCGAAGGCCTTTTCGTTGCCGACGACATAACCGGCAAATCCGTCACATTCAAAGCCGAAGGACGCAAGCAAGACAGCCGCGAAGATGCGGAAG